>JAJKIB010000075.1 GCA_021154745.1 Mycobacterium sp. | reverse complement strand
TCAGCGCGTTCACCGGTGACGTCTCGGATGCGTTGCGATTCAGCAACTTAAAGTGAGCCGATGCCTGCCTTCGGATCCTGCGCGAAGCCCCAGTCAAGCAGTCCGGCGGCCTGATCCCAGTAGGTCGGCCCGCCCTCTTTGATCAGCCCGTACATCATCGCGATCACCAGTCGACGTCCGCCTCGGTCAGCGGCCGCCACGAACGTCTTCCTGGCCGCATCGGTGAAACCGGTCTTACCGCCGATGGTGCCCGGGTAGCGATGCAGCAATTCGTCCTCGTTCACCAGCGTGGTCTCGCCAGCATCGGCCGGAAACATGGCCACCGGTTGCGAAGTGATCTGGGCGAACGTCGGGTTGGCCATTGCCGCGCGGAAGATGATGGCGAGGTCCCGGGGAGTGGTGAACCCCGAGCCCCCCGGCCCGTCCAGCCCCGACGGCGTCGACGCATGCGTGTTCATCGCGCCGATGGAGGCCGCTTTGGCATTCATCTTCGTGACCGCGCTGTCATAGCCGCCGATCGCGTCGGCGAGCGCATTGGCCGCGTCGTTGCCCGACATCAACAGCACTGCGTCAAGCAGCTGGCGCGCAGTGTAGGTACGGCCTGGTTTGATGCCCGCGCAGCTGCACTCGACATGGGTGTCCGCCTCGGTGCCGACGACGGTCGCATCCAGGCTCGGCAGTTCATCCAGCGCGGTGAGCGCCAGAAGCGTCTTGATCGTGCTTGCAGGCGGATGGGCGACGTCCATGTCCCGGCCGGCCAGCACCTGACCGGTGTCCATGTCGGCGACAATCCACGCCGGAGCGGGGCCCTCAGGGATCGGCACGCTGCCGACGGGCTGGATGTCCGCATCGGCGGCGGCGAGCGGCGCTACAGACAAAAGGACCAGACTCAGACAAGCGGCGATTACTGCGACGAACCTCCCCATGGAAGGTGCAGCCTAGCCCCGCCCGCTTCTCGTGTTCAATCAACCCATGTTGAGCCTGGAAGAGATTTCGGACCGGTTCGAGATTCAGCAGCTGCTGATCGACTACTCGACGGCGATCGACAAACGGCGATTCGACGACCTCGACCGGGTGTTCACGCCCGACGCCTACATCGACTACCGCGCGATGGGCGGCATCGACGGCAGCTTTCCCGAGGTGAAGGCATGGCTGGCGCAGGTGCTGCCCAACTTTCCGGCCTACGCCCACATGTTGGGCAATTTCGACGTCCGCATCGACGGCGACGCGGCTTCGTCACGGACCATCTGCTTCAACCCGATGGTGCTCGGCGGTGAGAAGAATCAGATCCTGTACTGCGGGCTGTGGTACGAGGACGAGTTCATCCGCACGCCCGAGGGCTGGCGCATGAGCCGCCGGGTCGAGACCAAGTGCTTCGACAAGGTGATGTGATTCAGGCCGAGCGCGTGCCGACGATGAGATAGCGCGGCATCGGCTTCTCATCGATCCGGCGCTGCTCGACCTGCAGGCCCGATTCTGCAGTGCCGCAGCGATTTCGTCGGCGGGACGAATCGTGAAACGGTTCGCCGTGAACGGCAGCCGCGCCATCACGTCCGAGTCGCCGATGCCGATCACCGCGCGTCCGCCCGGCCGCAGCACTCGCGCGAGTTCAGCGCAGGCCTCATCGAGTTCGGTGGTGAAGTACACCGTGTTGATGGTGATCAGCGCGTCGACCGAACCGTCGTCCAACGGAAGCTCAGTCAGGGAGCCGCAGGACAGGCGCGGCCGACCGGACCGGACGTCGCGGTTGAACCGCGCGGCGCAGCATCTCGTCCGCGACCTCGATGCCATGCACGACGCCGTCGTCGCCGTCGCGGTCCAGCAGCAGTTGCAGTCCGACACCGCCGCCGAATCCGACGTCCGCGACGGCGCCCGCGCGCGACACCTCCGCTGCGTCAACCGCAGCCGCGATCGCCCGTGCGTTTCCTCGGTTGAGGAACCGTGAAACGAGCGGACTCCAGATCCCGTGAGGGCGGCCGAGCTGTCCGGCCACGGTGGACAACAACCGCTCACGCAAGAACGTCATGAATCCAGCATGCCGGTCAGCGCACCAGCCGGCGGGTGGCCCTCGCGAATCCCTTCTTGATCCGGTCCGACAGGTACACCGAGACGACGAGGTTGAAGATGTCCTCCCGCAGCCGGGTCAGCTTGGAACTGGTGATTCGCCACTGCCCGTCGATCTTCTCGTAGGTCTCGTGGTAGTGGCCGTAGCCGCGCAGGTTGACCCCGGGCGCCAACCGGACGACGTCTTCGAGCGCCCAAATGCCCCGAGCCGTCGTCGCCGATGTCAGCTCGATCTCCGGCGCGTGCACCTGATGCGCGGTGGCCCGGTCGCCAAGGCTTTTGCGGGTGAACGCGACGAAGTCGTCGGCGCCACGGATCACCTTGCCACCTGCCTGCGAGGTGTCACTGAGGAAGTCGTCGGCGAAGATCCCGCGCCATGCCGTCCAGTCCTTGGTGTCGAGGTATCGGCAGTACCGGGCCTTCAACTGTTTGATCGCCTCGATCTCCAGAAGGGCAGCGGCGTCATCCATAGCCAGAGCGTGACAGTATTGCCAGAAGTTGTAAACCGTCAGGTCGCGATTTCACCGGTAGTGCCTGTTCTGGCACAATGGGCGGCTGTCTGCCCCGCAACTACGGCTGCGCGGCGGTCACACACGTAAGGCAAAACCGGATCCGGGCAATCCGCCCGAGATCGCTGAATTGCAGCGTGGCAACCACAGGAGATCTCGTCATCATGGCTGTCAAGATCAAGCTCACCCGCCTTGGCAAGATCCGCAATCCCCAGTACCGCATCGCCGTCGCCGACGCGCGCACTCGCCGCGACGGCCGCTCGATCGAGGTCATCGGCCGCTATCACCCGAAGGAAGAGCCGAGCCTCATCGAGATCGACTCGGAGCGGGCCCAGTACTGGCTCGGCGTCGGCGCCCAGCCGACCGAACCCGTCCTGCAGCTGCTGAAGATCACCGGCGACTGGCAGAAGTTCAAGGGCCTGCCGGGCGCGGAGGGCACGCTGAAGGTCAAGGAGCCCAAGCCAAGCAAGCTCGATCTGTTCAACGCCGCGCTGGCCGAGGCCGAGGGCGGCCCGAGCACCGAGGCCACCACGCCCAAGAAGAAGGCGCCGGCCAAGAAGGCCGCCAAGAAGGCCGGCGACGACGCTGACCAGAAGGCCGTCGAGGCCGAGGCGACCGCCGATCCGTCGGGTGCGAAGAACGAGTCCGAGCCGGCGGCCGAGGGTGCCGACGCCACCACTTCGCCCGAATCCACCGAGAGCTGACCGCGGCCATGAGCTCTGTCGTCGTTGACGCCGTCGAGCACCTGGTCCGCGGCATCGTGGACAACCCCGACGATGTCCGGGTCGACATGGTGACCAACCGCCGCGGCCGCACTGTCGAGGTACACGTCAATCCCGAGGATCTCGGCAAGGTCATCGGCCGTGGCGGCCGCACCGCGACCGCCCTGCGGACACTGGTCGCCGGCATCGGCGGCCGGGGCATCCGCGTCGACGTGGTGGACACCGACCAGTAGCGCTCCCATGGACCTCGTAGTCGGGCGGGTCGTCAAAGCGCACGGCATCGCCGGCGAGGTCATCGTCGAGGTCCGCACCGACGACCCCGACATCCGCTTCGTCGCCGGTTCCTCCTTGCGCGGCAGGCCATCTCGCGGCGGTCCCGAGAGTCGCTACGTCATCGAGTCGGTCCGCGACCACGGCGGCCGGCTGCTTGTGCGGCTCGGCGGAGTGGTCGACCGCAACGCCGCCGAATCGTTGAAGGGCACCCTGTTTGTCGTCGACTCCGAGGATCTTCCGCCGATCGAGGACCCCGACGAGTTCTACGACCATCAGCTCGAAGGTCTGCACGTGGTGACGACGACGGGCACGGCCGTTGGCTCTGTCGCCGAGGTATTGCACACCGCGGCAGGCGAATTGCTTTCGGTGCGTACCGAGGAAGGCGAGGTGTTGGTGCCGTTCGTCAGCGCCATCGTGACCTCGGTGTCCCTTGCCGACCAGACGATCGAGATCGACCCGCCGGAAGGCCTGCTCGAACTGGGCCGTGGCTGATCATGCGAATAGACGTTGTCACGATCTTCCCCAACTATCTAGACCCGTTGCGACAATCATTGCCGGGCAAGGCGATTGACGCCGGGATCGTGGAACTCGCGGTGCACGACCTGCGCCGGTGGACCCACGACGTACACCGGTCAGTCGACGACTCGCCCTACGGCGGTGGCCCCGGCATGGTGATGAAGGCACCGGTGTGGGGGGAAGCGCTCGACGAAATCTGTTCGGACGAAACGCTTCTGATCATCCCAACCCCGGCGGGTCGCCTGTTCAACCAGGCCGACGCCCAAAGCTGGAGCAGCCAGAACCACCTGGTGTTCGCGTGTGGGCGATACGAGGGCATCGATCAACGCGTCATCGACGACGCGGCCCGCCGGATGCGGGTCGAGGAAGTCTCGATCGGGGACTACGTGTTGCCGGGAGGCGAATCGGCCGCGCTGGTGATGATCGAGGCGATCGTCCGCCTGCTGCCCGATGTGCTCGGCAATCCCGCGTCACACCAAGATGATTCGCACTCCAACGGCTTGTTGGAGGGACCAAGCTACACCCGGCCGCCACACTGGCGAGGGCTCGACGTGCCCGAGGTGCTGTTGTCCGGTGACCACGCCAAGGTCGCGGCGTGGCGACATGAACAGGGGCTGCAGCGCACCCGGGAGCGCCGCCCCGACCTGCTCGACTAAACCCGGCCGCCCGGGAACATCGTCTTCACGGCCTGGGTGATGGTGTTGCGGGCGGTGGCGCCGTCGGTGGGCTGCATCGAGCCGATCGCCATCACGAAGCGACGGTCGGCGCCGATCACACCGGTGGACATGTGCATCCAGTTGCCGCCGTTCCAGCAGCACATCCAGCCCTGTTTGACCGCCACCGGCTCGCCGTAGAGCCCCTCGGGGATGCCGAACCGCTGTGGGTATATGCCCCCGGGCTGGGTACCGTCGATCGCCGTCGGCGTCGACGCCGCCAGATTGGACAGGATGATGCTGGCCTTCTCCGGCGGCAATCCGCCGCTGCCTTCGAGCAGCATGTCGTAGTAGCGGACGAGATCCGCGGTCGTGCTCAAGGTGTTGAACCAGCGGCCGTTGTAGGGCGTCGTCGTCCCGCTCAATCCATACCGCGCGGTGACCCGCGTGATGATGGCGCTGCCGCCGCTGCGGTTCCAGAACACCTCGGCGGCGCTGTCGTCAGAGGCCCGCAACATCACATCGAGCGCCGCGCGGTCGGCGGGGGAGAGTTCGGTCTGTCCCTTTGACTCCTGTAGGAGCAGGTCATCGGCGATGAACAGTTTGACCACCGAGGCGATGGGAAGCGGCATGTTGTTGCCGTTCGAGATGATTTGGCCGGTGCTGCGGTCCAACACAACGGTCGTAATGTCGGCGCCTGCTTTGGCCGCCTCATAGGTGGCCTGACGCGCGCGCAAATCCAGGCCAGCGAAAGTGGCCGTCAGCTCGTCCGGCGGGGCTTCCGGCAGCGGGGCCTTGGTGCCCAAAGGGGCGACGACGGTGAGCTGGGGGGCTTGGGGCTCTGGTGGCGTGCCGTACACCTTGGCTTCACAACCGGCGACTAGGGGGACCGCAATGATGACGGCTGCGGTTGCCGTGACCAGTTTCGGCGGCCGCCGTCGCATGGCCCTCCCTCAGGTGTTCCACAACCGGAATCAGGGTTTGCCGCACCGCCCCTGCCGGTGGCTTCAGCCTAATCGTAGAGTGCTCCCAACGCGCGCTTAGGCCTCATTGCGTATAGGGGTGTCATCGACCATCGATTTCCCGGGATTTCAGAGATTGAAGCCCCATCTGGCACAATTGAGCAGTTGTCCGCGCGGCCCGGGTCCCGCCCGCTGCGAGACACCCAGATACGCCCGTTAGATCGGCTCGGCGACGCGTCACCGCGACGCTGACGCCCGCAGCCGCCAACAGCAAGGAAGTGTCACCGATGAACACGCTGGACTTCGTCGACCAGACGTCGCTGCGCGACGACATCCCGGACTTCGGCCCCGGCGATACCATCAACGTGCACGTCAAGGTCATCGAGGGCGCCAAGGAGCGCATCCAGGTCTTCAAGGGTGTGGTCCTTCGCCGGCAGGGCGGCGGGATCCGCGAGACCTTCACCGTTCGCAAGGAAAGCTACGGCGTCGGTGTCGAGCGGACCTTCCCGGTGCATTCGCCGACCATCGACCATATCGACGTCGTCACCCGCGGTGACGTGCGCCGCGCGAAGCTGTACTACCTGCGCGAGCTGCGTGGCAAGAAGGCGAAGATCAAGGAAAAGCGCTGACTTCGTTTCCGGCTGCCGACTCGATCCAGGTCTGATCCTTGGAAAGCGAGCACCGCGGCGGTAAACATGGCGCTGGCTACTCTGATGCGGTGACCGGACCCACGGACCCCGACGACTTGTCCAGCGACCAGACGCCCGAGCCCACGGCTACATCGGTCGTCGATGCGCAGACCGACGAACCGAAGAAGCGCGGCGCGCTGCGGGAAGCGGCGATTCTGATCACCATCGCTGTGGTCCTGTACTACGTGATGCTGACGTTTGTCGCGCGGCCGTATCTGATCCCATCCGAGTCGATGGAGCCCACGCTGCACGGCTGCAATGGATGCACCGGTGACCGGATCATGGTGGACAAGGTCAGTTACCGGTTCGGTTCGCCACAGCCCGGCGACGTGATCGTGTTCAAGGGGCCGCCCAACTGGAACATCGGCTACAAGTCGATCCGATCGAAGAACACCGCCGTGCGCTGGGTGCAGAATGCGCTGTCGTTCGTCGGCTTCGTCCCGCCCGACGAGAACGACCTGGTCAAACGCGTGATCGCGGTGGGCGGGCAGACCGTCGAGTGCCGCGCCGACACCGGTATCACGGTGGACGGCAAGCCGCTCAAGGAGCCGTTTCTCGACCCGGCGACGATGATGGCCGACCCCGCGGTCTACCCCTGCCTGGGCAATGAGTTCGGGCCGGTGAAGGTGCCCGACGGGCGGCTGTGGGTGATGGGCGACAATCGCACTCATTCGGCCGATTCGCGCGCGCATTGCGGAAATACGCCGGCCGACGCTCAGCGCGGCCTGTTATGCACGGGAGACCCGACGCCCGGGACGGTGCCGATAGACAATGTCATTGGAAAGGCACGGTTCATCGCCTGGCCGCCGTCGCGATGGGGTGGAGTGGGCAGCGTGAACCCACAGACTCAATAGGGAGTGTTTGTACTTGCCGGCGACATGGCCTCCGCGAACTGTGATCCGGAAGTCCTCGGGCCTGCGCACCCTGGAGTCCGCGCTGTATCGCGGCGGACTGGGCCCAGTGGCAGGCGTCGACGAGGTGGGTCGCGGCGCGTGTGCGGGCCCGCTGGTGGTGGCGGCGTGTGTGCTCGGGCCGAACAGGCTGGACAGCCTGGCCGCGCTCGACGATTCCAAGAAACTCAACGAAAAGGAGCGCGAACGGCTGTTTCCGTTGATTCGCCGCTACGCGCTGGCCTATCACGTGGTGTTCATTCCGTCGGTCGACGTGGATCGGCGGGGTGTGCACGTGGCCAATATCGAGGGCATGCGCCGGGCGGTGGCTGGCCTGTCGGTGCGGCCTGGTTATGTGCTGTCGGACGGGTTCCGGGTTCCAGGCTTGCCAATGCCGTCGCTACCGGTGGTGGGTGGCGACGCGGCCGCGGCCTGCATCGCGGCGGCCAGCGTGCTGGCCAAGGTGAGCCGTGATCGGCTGATGGTCAAGATGGAAACCGAGCATCCGGGATACGGATTCGCCGAGCACAAGGGCTACAGCACCCCGGCACACAGCGCGGCGCTGGCCGAGCTGGGACCGTGCAGCCAGCACCGCTACTCGTTCATCAACGTCCGGCGGCTCGTCGCGGTGGCGGGCGAGCTCGTGCCGGAGGACGCTTTGGACGCCGAACCCGAGCAGCAGAGCCAACTCGGGTAGGGGAGAATGAGAACAGATCAATATATGAAGGACAGCTGAGCTGATGAGTGCCGAAGATCTCGAGAAGTATGAAACCGAGATGGAGCTCTCGCTCTACCGCGAATACAAGGACATCGTCGGGCAGTTCAGCTATGTCGTGGAGACCGAGCGGCGATTCTACCTGGCCAACAGCGTGGAGTTGGTACCGCGCAACTCCGAGGGCGAGGTCTACTTCGAGCTGCGGCTGGCCGACGCCTGGGTATGGGACATGTACCGGCCTGCCCGGTTCGTCAAGCAGGTCCGCGTGATCACGTTCAAGGACGTGAACATCGAAGAGGTGGAAAAGCCCGAGCTGCGGCTTCCGGAGTAGTCCCAGCGCAAGCTCACCGACTTTGGTGGACAACCTGTGCAGATCGTCTGCTGACCACATGCTCAGCACAGCCAGCGCGCAGCGGGCTACCAGCGAAACGGTCCCAACTGGAATCTGACGAGTCGACCCGGCATAGAAAACCTAAGCTTTGCTCCGCAATCCAACAGTCTTTAGTCGAACGGTCAAGAGCATCCGGGCGGTGATGAGCTGTGTCTTGCAACGGTGACTCATAGCTTTCGATGAGAGCTGAACAAAACTTAGGTTAGAGTCGGCATTGATGTTCACGCTGCGGTTTGACATGCGGCTATCCCTGGGCGCTGCGACCGACCTCTACGCCGCCGCCATCGAGATGTGTGCGTGGGCCGAAACTCGCGGCGCGGTGATCGCGGTGCTGTCAGAGCACCACGGAACCGACGATGGTCATCTGCCTGCGCCGCACATACTGGCCGCGGCCATCGCAGCGCGCACGAAGCAATTGGCGATCTTGTTGGCGGCCGTGCCCATCCCATTCTGGGACCCCGTGCGCCTCGCGGAAGAAATCAGCGTCCTCGACATCATCAGCAAGGGCCGCGTCTCGTATGCCTTCGGTATCGGCCACCGCGCCGAGGAATACGAGCACTTCGGAATCGACATGCACCAACGGGGCAAGCTGGCCGACTCGTCGCTGGCGCTGCTGCGGCGGCTGCTACAGGACGTGCCGGTCGACCACGACGGTCGGCGTATCCACGTGACGCCCCCGCCCTTCACACCCGGGGGTCCGTACATGTTGATCGCGGGGGGCAGCAAGGCCGCCGCTCGGCGTGCGGCGAGGTATGGGCTCGGGTTCATCTCACAGACCGACCCACCTGAGTTGAAGGAGTTCTACGAATCACAGTGCCGTGCAGAAGGACATGAGCCTGGTATGACTCAGTTTCCCGTTCCGGGTGCGCCTACAACGGTTTTCGTCGCCGACGATGTAGACGTCGCGTGGGATGAACTCGGTCCCTGCCTGCTCCACGATGCCGTCACAGCGGCGTCCTACCGGCACGGTGACGACACGGTCGCCAGCATTTCCCGTGCCGACAGCGTGGCAGCGCTACGCGTGGCGGACGGCCCATATCGGATCCTCGCTGTAGACGAGGCGGCTTCCCATATCCGAAGCGGGAAGCCACTACCCCTGCTTCCGTTGTGTGGTGGTGTCCCGCCCGACGTGGCATGGCCCTACCTCGAACGAGCAGTCATGGCGGCAGAGCGGGTATGACCGACATCCACAATGAGGAGGTTTCCGTGACTACACCGCTGCGCACGGTCGTTTGGTCGACTGGCGGCGTCGGCTCCATTGCCGTCGACGCAATCCGCCGTCGGCCCGACCTCGAACTCGTCGGCGTCTGGGTCCATTCCGACGACAAGGTCGGCAAGGACGCCGGCGAACTGGCCGGCGGCGGGCCGATGGGCGTGATTGCAACCAACGACGCTGACGCGCTGACCGCGTTGCATCCGGATTGTGTCGTCTATGCGGCCAGCGGACTCGAACGCGACGCTGGCGCAGTGCCCGACTATCTACGGTTGCTCGAGGCCGGAATCAACGTCGTGTCAACGACTTCAACCAGCCTGGTGTACCCGCCTGCGTACTACTCGACCGAATGGCGTGACCAATTGGAGGCGGCGGCCAAGTCTGGAAACGCGTCGTTCTACGCGTCGGGTATCTTTCCCGGTTTCGGTTCGGATCAACTCGCGCTCCTGCTGACCACGCAGTCCAAGAAAATCCGGTGCATCAAGGTCACAGAGGTCGCGCTGAACGATCACTATCCGGTTGCCGACGTGATGATGGACGGCATGGGCTTCGGTCGGCCGCTTGACTTCGAACCGATGCTCAAGACACCAGGATTCATCGAAATGGCATGGAAGGCGCCGATCTATCTCATGGCGGACGGCCTCGGGGCGGAGGTCGAAGAGGTGCGCGGTTCGCTCGATCGGCGGGTGACCAACAGGGACATCGAGGTCGCGTTCGGAACCATCCCGGCCGGAACATGCGGCGCGGTGTGCACCCGCGCCGCCGGCGTGGTGAACGGCCGGGAAGCCATCGTCATCGAGCACATCATCCGGATGGCGCGCGACGTGGCACCCGATTGGTTGACGTCGGAGTTCGACGCGACCTATCGGGTGGACATCGAGGGGGACCCCGACATCCACTGCGCGATGAACCTCGGCGACGCGGAAGGGCACGGCGCAGGCCACGCCGCGATGGCAGCCACCGCAATGCGCGTCGTCAACGCGATTCCGTTCGTGGTGGACGCGCCCGCTGGCCTACTCAGCTCCCTCGACATGCCAAATACGTTGCCGCGGTACGCATTCGACTAGCGGCGACCCAGTCTTCGACATAGCAGGGGCAACCCCGGACCGTCTAGCATGTGGAGGAGCGCCGTGCGTCCGGTTACGCTCATCATTAACGCGGCCGCAGGTCCGCGGATCTCGGTGCCCCTACCCCAGGTTCGATCGATGTCGATTGCGCGCAGGCAGATCCCGCGGAGTCGACCGAGCGGGACAAATCCAAACCGCCACGGCCGGGTCAAGAAATCCAGCGCCCACACCGAACGCTCCGGCATTGGCGTGAACGGCAGGCCGAGGGGGATCATGATGTCGCCTCTGTGCACCAAGATGTCAGCGAGCGGGTCAAGCGGTCCGAACAACGGCGGGCTGAGCGGGTGGTCCGCATTCTGCCGGAGGTCATAAGCGATCTCGGTGGCCGGCAACGCGGCCCGGCGTCGCGCCAGCTCATCGATCGCCCGCGCGAGACTCGCACGGCGCAAGGCCGTGCGCTGGAACACCCAGAAACTGTCCGCGTAGACGCTGACGAGATGCGCGGCAACCGTCTTGACGTCCCAGCCGGCGCACAGGCTCGGCGTTGTCAGTTGCGAGTGATCCAGGCTTTCAATCAGATTGGCGATTTCTCGCCGCTCATCGGCTACTGCCTCAAAGATGAGACTTCGATCCATACGCGGCGGTCAAGCGTCGAGCTTCACGCGGCCGGTGATCAGGTCCATGATTGCCTTGCCGGGCGGGAAGGCATTGGTGAGCGACGCCATCGCGTGTCCGCTGTCGACGATCAGGGTGATGCCGTTGACACCTCTGGCGGCCGGGCTATTTATAAAGGCCATCGCGTTGCCCATCTGCTCGGGTTGATGAACCTGTATGCCTGTTGCTTCCCGGTAGTCCTCACCGAAGGACAACCACAGATCGGCGTTGGCGCGTGCCAACGGTGTGTCGGTGGGTCCGGGGCAGATGGCGTTGATACGGACACCGCGTTTCAGGAACTCGAATGCCTGCAACGCAACATACGCGCCGACGGCCTGCTTGCTGAAGCCATAGTGGATCAGCCCGTCCGCGTCGTGAGACTTCACCCACTGGTCTGCGGAGGCGTAATCGGGCGTGCTCAGGAATTCCTTGATCCGCTCAAGGTCGTTCTCCCAACCCATCCCGGCCACCGACGAGATGAAGCAAATCGCCGACCCGCGAGGGAGCAGGTCATCGGCCAGTAATCGCTCGATGAGGTGACGATGGCCGATGAAGTTGGTTCGCATGAGATCTGGTCCGTCGGCGATGCCCGCTGCTGAGAAAACGGCGTTGACCGGACCACCCAGCTGATCGATCGCGTGATCGATCGAACCCTTGTCGCGCAGGTCCATCTCGATCACCTGGTCGGTTTCATATTCCACCGGTGCAAGGTCCATGACGGACACCGTCGCCCGGAGGTCTCGCACCACGTTGGCCGCGGCGGCGCCCATGCCGGTGGCGCCGCCGACTACCAGTGCGCGCCTGCCGTCGTACCGGAACTGATCGATGCCACGCATTTCTCCCCTTCGCAACAGTGGTGAAGACAACCAGCCACACAGTAATCGGAACAAATATTTGGTACGAGGCGAGGCGGCGTTTTCTGCCGTTGACACTGTTGCTCGCGAGACCGTAGCGTCATCGGCACAAAAATTAGGTTGCGGAGGTCGTGTTGTCTCGATCCGATTCGACATGCGGGCACCGGTGCGGGGTGCAGCGGTGACGGTTACCTCCCGGCGCCGCTGAACTTGGCCTCGGCGATCGCGGCTCGGGTGCGGCTCCCCAGCCGATGTTGACCAAGAGGATGTAAAGGTGACCGAAGCGAGCGCGGTTGATGTGTATTACGACCCTTTTGATTTCGAGATCGATGACAACCCGTATCCGATCTGGAAGCGACTGAGGGATGAGGCGCCGCTCTATTACAACGAGAAGTACAACTTCTACGCGCTCAGTCGTTACGAAGACGTGGCCCGAGAGCTTCCGAACTGGGAGATTTACCGGTCGGGGCGCGGCACGACGATAGACATCATCATGAGCGGCATCGAAGTGCCGCCCGGTGTCATCTTGTTCGAGGATCCGGCGCTCCATGATTTGCATCGCCGTTTGCTCTCAAGAGTCTTCACTCCACGGCGCATGGAAGAGATCGAGCCGCTGACACGCCAGTTCTGCGTCCGTGCGCTCGATCCGTTGGTTGGCTCGGGCCGCTTCGACTTCATCGAAGATCTTGGGGCGATGATCCCGATGAGGACGATCGGATACCTCCTAGGCATCCCCGAGCAGGAGCAGCAGGGGATTCGCGACAAGACAGACCGGGCCTTGGGGCTGAAGGATGGCTCATTCAAGACGGTTTCGGCTGACATGTTCGAGAACAGCTACCAACTTTTCGCCGAATACATCGACTGGCGTGCCGAGCACCCGTCCGATGACCTGATGACGCAGTTGCTCAACTCCGAACTCGAGGAGGGTGGAGTTTCTCGACGGCTCACGCGCACCGAGGTTCTCACGTACACCAGCATGATCGCCGGCGCAGGCAACGAGACCACCACGCGGCTGATCGGGTTCATCGGCCAACTGCTGGCCGAGCACCCGGAGCAACGCCGGCAGCTTACCGACGACTTCTCGTTGATACCAAGGGCGATCGAAGAGGTGCTGCGGTACGAGGCGCCGTCGCCGGTGCAGGCACGGTATGTCGCCCACGACACTGAATGCCGTGGCGAAAAGATTCCGGAGGGCTCGGTGATGTTGTTACTCAACGGCTCTGCCAACCGCGACGAGCGTCACTTCCACGACGGAGAACGTTTCGATATCCACCGCAGCGGTGGACATCTATCATTCGGGCAAGGATTGCATTTCTGTCTGGGATCGGCGCTGGCACGGATGCAGGCGCGTGTCGTGCTCGAGGAAGTTCTCACTCGATGGCCGGACTGGGAAGTCGACTATGCCAACGCTGCGATGGCGCACACCTCGAGTGTGCGGGGATGGGGGAAGCTGCCCGTCACCATCGGGTAGCCGTCACTTCTTACGGTCGATGACTCCGCGCAGCATCGTGTCGCGGACGTGGATGAGTGAGGCGCGCGTACCCAAGTCGTGCAGGATGTTCTCCGGGATCCAGCCGACACCGATGACACTACGCGCCAGCACTTCATTCGACGGGCTGTCTATCTTGATCTGGCCCGACCGAATGCCCTCCGCGAGTAGCGCTTTCATCTGTCGCACGCGCGTGGCGAACAACCAGCCAGGGTTCGGTGTATCGGGAGGGGATTGGCGCATCCAGGCGAGCTGTATCCGGAATTCATCGCCGAAGCGGTCCAGCGCGTTGGTGTTGATCCAGCTCAGTGCGTCCAATTTCTCGACCGGTGACGCGTCGGAGCGCAGCACGTTCGTCCAGCCGACCGCAACCTTCTTCCCGAAGGACTGCATGATGGACGCCAGCAGTTCGTCCTTCGAGCCGATCAGGCGATACACCGTCCCGGTGCCGAGTCCCGCCGCCGACGCGATATCTCGAATGGTCGTGACTTCATAGCCTTTCCGGCCGAACTCGGCTCGCGCCACCGCCCGGACGTGAGCGCCTTTGTCGTTGGGATCGTCCTCGGCGTCTTCGAGCCAGGATTGAACGACGTCGTCGGCGGCCTTGAACGCCACAGACCGGTCGAGTTCGGCGTCGGTCGGTGGATGCGCGGCCAGACCCTCCAGCAGGATGCGACACAACAGCGCGGCGGATTTGTCTGCGCCGGCGTTGTGTCGGATGACATCGAGGCCCACCTGCAACATCGTTTGGACAATGCGGTCGGCCAGCACCGGCAGGTCGACGTCCGGCCGCAGATAGCCGCTCCACCTGGCGGCCCGCAAGGTCTGCAGCATCGCTTGCAGGATCGCGGTCGGTCGCTGCTGTGCCAGAGCGACCAGCTCTGGGTTTGACGTCGGGCCCTCGTAGAACGTCATCTGCAGCGCGGCGCGATGTGTCACCGCACATTGCGCGATCGCCGAGCCCAGATCCACGATCCGGTCGAACGCGGAGAGCGGGGTCGGGTCGTCCAACGTGCTTTGGGCATGCTCGGCGATGCGATCCAGATCGTCGTGATAGCGCCGAAGCAACTCGACCAGAATCGCTTCCTTCGACTCGAAGTGGTGGTAGAGGCTGCCCGGGAGGATGCCCGCCGCATCGGCGATTTCCTGCAACGAGGTGCGCAGACCCGAAGTAGCGATCAGCAACGCCGCGGTCTGAAGAATCTCTGTCCGCCTGGTGCCGTCGTCGTATGCGTGGCCGACGTGCTTCGGCGTCATCTGCGGACGCCCCACGACACCTCCACGGCTCCTGACTCCCGTCATGGATATGGCGAACTGACCCAATGTTTGGTAAACGCTACCAGAGTCAGCTTCCACCTGGGCCTTCTAGACCGTGGAGTTGCCGGTGGTTGCCATCCGTTGACGTGTCTTTGTTTCACCGCCTACTGTTCTGAACAAAAATTAGGTTTCAATGACAATGACCGGGTGTGAATCAGACCGGAGAAGGCATCGCATGGCAGAGCCGAGCGGCACCGACGAACTGACACAGGGCGTCAAGGATGCGCAGGCCAAGTTCGATGCCGGCATGGGGGCCGATGGAGACGCGTCACCGTATCCGATGCTCAAAGAGTTGCGGGCGAAGGCGCCGGTGCATCCCGGTTGGCCGGAGATGGGCGTCTTCGAGAATCCCGAAGAGGGCCAACAGATCTTCTCGACCTACACCTTCGATGCCGTCAAGGCCGTCTTCACCGACAACAAAACCTTCAGCACGAAGTGCTATGAGGCGATCGTCAGGCCGCTTCAGGGGCCGACCATTCTGGAAATGCAGGAGCCGGAGCACCAGGTCTATCGCAGACTGCACGAATTCGCCTTCGCGCGTTCATCGATGCAGCGGTGGGAGGCCGAGCTCGTTCGTCCGCTCGTGGAACGCACCGTCGAGCGGCTGCGCGACGCCGAGCGCGCGGATCTGGTCGAGGAAGTCTTCATGCCGATCCCAGTCCGCGTCATCGCGGCACTGATCGGCCTGCCGGAGTCCGACGTTCCGGAATTCCACCGTTTGGGCATACAACTGCTCGGATTCCAGGCGGACATGGACACGGCGCTCAAGGCGTCCGCACAGTTGCGTGAGTACTTCGTGGGAATCCTCGCCGACCGCAGACGCGAGCCTCGTGACGACATGGTCACGGTGCTGGCCGAGGCCGACATCGACGGCGTCAGGATGTCTGACGAGCAGATCTACGGGTTCATGCGCAATCTCTTGCCGGCAGGCGCCGAGACGACATCGAGGTCCACCGCCAACCTGGCCTTCGGATTGTTGACAAACCCCGATCAGCTCGCGGCGGTGGTCGCCGACCGGAGTCTTCTGCCGCAGGCGATCGAGGAAGGCATCCGCTGGGAGACCCCGCTGCTGAACTTCGTGCGCCAGACAACTCGCGACGTCGAGTTCCACGGAGTCGCGATACCCGAGGGCTCGATGGTGTCGGTCAATCTGGGAAGCGCCAACCACGACGAGGCCAGGTGGGACGACCCCGGACGTTTCGACATATTCCGGGAACGCAAGCCGCACATCGGGTTCGGGCACGGCGCCCATGTGTGCATTGGTATGCACCTCGCCCGGCTCGAGAGCACCCTGTTTTTCAACACCCTGTTCGACCGACTCCCGGGACTCCGTCTCGACGCCGATGCTCCGTCGCCGTACATCGCAGGCAAGCATTTCCGGTCCCCGCCACACCTCAAAGTGGTGTGGGACTGAGCGTCATCCAGTGATGCCCAGCCTCTCGCCGACTTCGAAGACCTCGTCGTAAATCGATGCGGGGACAGTGAACGGCTCCGTGGCGGTTACTTCCGCGAGGTGGGCGGCAACATCATCGGCGGTGGGGCTGCTGTTCGGCTCCGCCATCCACCCGTTACCGAGGCCGATGAAGACCCTGGCGAATCGGCCGCCGCATGCCGAGTAGTTCTGGTGGCTGAACTCGCACGCCCGACTGGCCAGGTAGACCACCATAGGGACGACCAGCTCTGGCTGTATCGCCTTGAAGAACCCGCTCTCCTCGAGGCGTTTCGGATCACCGAGTGTCTCGGTGACCATCCGTGAAAGCCCAAACGGCAGAACGGTATTAGCGAGTATTCCGTGCGGTGCGCCTTCCAGCGCGATGACGTTGGTCAAGCCGACGAGGCCCGCCTTCGCCGCCGCGTAATGCGCTTCCAGGTGCTGGCCGAACATCCCCGCCGAGGAGGCGATGAACACGAAGCGGCCGTAGCCCTGTGACTTCATCACCCGGTAAGCGGGTTGCGCCAGATAGAACCCGCCGTCCAGGTGCACGCGCAGCATGCGCCGCCAGTCGTCGGCCGTCAGCTCTTCGAACGGGATGCTGTTGAAGATTCCCGCATTGCTGATCACCGCGTCCAAGCGCCCGAACTGATCGAGTGCGGTCTGCACGATCGCCTGACCGCCCTCGGGACTGTCCACCGAATCGTGCGAGGCCACCGCCACGCCACCCGCGGCGGTGATCGCCGCGACTACTTCGTCGGCGACGGTCGCGTCGGAGCCCTCGCCGCCCATCGAGCCGCCGAGATCGTTGACCACCACCGATGCGCCGCGGCGCGCGAGATCGGTCGCGTACAGGCGGCCCAGTCCGCGGCCGGCGCCGGTGACGACCGCCACCTGCCCCGTGAAGTCGATCATGTGATGCTCCTTGCCAATTGACTGGCGACGGGTGGGACTCTACGTTGGAACAGATATTTGGTCAACGAGCGAGGCGTGGTGAACGAAGACACGACGAGCGACACGGGTGACGGCCCGCAGAGGCTGCGCCTGTTGGCGTCTGCCCTGGCTGGACGCAACCTCGCGGTCGCGCCCGCCGATCCCGGTGAACCCGCGTGGACGGACGGCGTCACGGTCTTCATCGACGCCGCTGCAAGCGCGGGTCAGCAGGTCGAGTCGGTGACGGTGCAGGCGTCGTTGCTTGCAGGCGGTGGTCTGGAACCCAACGTGGTGCGCAAACTGGTCCGCCGCCCCGCACTGGCCAGGAGATACCTGGCGGTCGAAGGGCAGCGGGCGCTGGCGGCGAACGACGATCTGCTGCCGTTTCCCGTTCGGTCGATCGTCGACCTGGATCTGGCGATGCGGTCGGATTCACCGGCGGTATCGCTGAAGATCGCCTCCGGTCGGGACGCGATCGCCGATCCGCCGATCAGCTTCGGGATGATCAGGGCCCGACACCTGCTGAACGCTCATGCCAGCACGCAGCAGTCGGACGCGCAGGTGAACCACAACCCTCAGCGTGAATCACGCGTCGCCCTGGCCGAACTCGAGGACGACGCGGCCGAAGACGTGATGGATCCGTTCTCCAGCCCCATTGGCGGTGGCGGCGTCGCGGGGAAACTGTTGCAGCGCCTGATGAGTAGGGTCCGCCAGCTCAGCGGCGGCGGCCAGCCGGGCGCAGATGCGCCGACTCATCGGTCGCACAAAGGAATTCGCGGCGCAGGCGCGGTTACGTCGACGGCGAGGGCGCTTTCCGATATGGAAGAACTCGACGAGGGCAATGGCGAAGGCAGGAAGTATCCGGAGTGGGATGTCCACAGGCGTCGTTACCGACCTGACTGGTGCACTGTGCACGAGATCGAAGCGCCCCATGCCGATGGGTCGCCGTTGGCGCGACCGGATGTTCATTCGTTGCGACGTCCCCTTACTCGGCTCGGCATCGGGCTGGATCGCAGCCACCGGCAGGCGCAGGGCGACGACATCGACGTCGACGCTGCGGTCGAGGCCAGGGTCGAGCTACTGGCTGGGTCAGCGCCGGACGAAGCCGTCTACATGGACAACCTGCGGAGACGCCGCGATCTGGCGGTGCTGATACTGCTTGATGTGTCCGGTTCCGTCGCCGAGGCGGGCACCTTCGGGCAGACGGTGCACGAACAACAGCGCGCGGCCGCCTCGGCCCTGACCATTGCCCTGCACGAACTCGGAGATCGGGTGGCGCTGTACGCCTTTCAGTCTCAGGGCCGCGCCTCGGTGAACGTGTTGCCTATCAAGCGATTCGACGACAGCCTGGACGCGATGGTGATGCGACGACTCGGCGGCCTCACTCCGGGCGCTTACTCGCGTCTCGGCGCGGCGATTCGGCATGGTACGGCGATCATCGCGGAGAAGGCAGGCACGGCGCGGCGATTGCTCGTCGTACTGTCGGACGGGCTGGCCTACGACCACGGCTATGAACGTGTGTACGGCGCGGCAGATGCGCGCCGGGCGTTGAGTGAGGCCCGCAGGCAGGGGATCGGGTGCCTGTGCCTGACCATCGGGGCGGCAACGGACACCGGCGAGCTCAGCCGGGTCTTTGGCAGCGCAGCGCACGCCTCGATTCCCAAACCGACGCAGCTCGCCGACTACATCGGTCCGCTTTTCCGCGCGGCGATACGAACCGCCGACACGCGCCGGCGGGTGTCGTAAATTGGCCGCGAACTTGAACCAAACATCTGTTCCGCGATAGTCTCTGGTAACAGCGGTTCGGAGGGAAGGGAAACGATGCCGGTGAAGCCGCCGCGCCCGTACTACGTGCCCGTCGCGAACGAGGAGCAGGTGTTCAAGGCGGCATACCGCCAGGGGTTGTCCGTCGTGCTGAAGGGCCCGACGGGATGCGGCAAGACTCGTTTCGTCGAGGCGATGGCGCACGACCTCGACTGTGCGCTCATCACGGTGTCGTGCCACGACGACCTGACCACCGCCGACCTCGTCGGTCGGTACCTGCTGCATGGCGGCGAGACCGAGTGGGTGGACGGGCCACTGACACGTGCAGTGCGCGACGGCGCGATCTGCTATCTCGACGAGGTCGTGGAGGCCCGACAGGACACCACCGTGGTACTCCATCCGCTGGCCGATCACCGTCGTCAGCTGCCCATCGAGCGGCTGGGTGTCACGCTAGAGGCGGCGCCGGGGTTCTGCCTGGTCGTGTCCTATAACCCGGGCTACCAAAGCGTGCTCAAGGACCTCAAGGATTCGACGCGGCAGCGGATGGTCGCGATCGACTTCGGGTTCCCGTCGCCCGACGTGGAGGAGAAGATCGTCGCCACCGAGGCCGTCATCGACCACGACCGAGCCGTCGAACTCGTCCGGTTGGGCCAGGCGATCCGCCGGCTGGAAACCGGGGGATTGCGGGAAGTCGCATCGACACGCGTACTGATCGCTGCAGGCAGGCTCATCGCCGAGGGCCTGAGTCCGCGCGACGCTGCGCGTGCCGCCATCGCGGGACCACTGACCGACGATTCGACGGTCACGCGCGGGCTGGTCGAGATGATCGACGTCTACCTGGCTGAGCAGTCTGCGGGACCAAATGATTGACCTCGCCGAGCAGCCTCGCTAGGGTCAGAACAAATATTAGGTTTCATTCCGGCATCGTGAATAGTGCACGCCAACGGAGGTTGCATGTCGTACGAGAGCACCGCAGAGCCGATCAAGATCGGCTACCTGATGGATTTCAAGCTGCCGGACCTCTATCCGCAGGAGATGAAGGAGGACCTCTCCAATCCCTTCGATCTGGTGTTCGGCGAGGCCCTGGAGGAAGGCCTGATCGACCGGCCGATTCAGATCATCTACAAGGAGGTCGAGGGGCTACCCAAGGGATCGGTCAAGGCCGTGATCGACGCATTCGGTGAGCTCGTCGATGAGGGGTGTCTCGCGGTATTCGGTCCGCACATCACCGACAACTGTGTTCCGACCAGGGAGGCCATCGAGGAGCGGTTCAAGGTGCCGGCGCTCAGCGTGACCGGCAGCGACGACTGGCTGGGGGAGTGGACGTTCGCGTTCCCGCAAGGGTCACTAACCGACGAGCCGATCTTCTGGGCAGACCTACTCGCCAAGGGCGGCCACACCGATGTCGGTGTGCTCATCGAGCAGTCGCTGGTGGGCGACACCTACGTCAAGCATTTCCGGAATGCCTGTCGGCGCAAGGGCATTCGCATCGTCGCGGAGGCGTCACTGGCGCAGACAGCACAGGACGTCACCGAAGCGGTCCGCACCATGCACGAAGCCAAGCCCAGCGCACTGGTGCACTGTGGTTTCGGGTTCGGGATCGTCTTCCTCAATACCGCGCTGGAGTCGCTGGACTGGGACCCACCCCGGTTCACCAGCACCGCATTCCAGAACGCATGGATCAACCCGATCATGTGGAACGCCTTCATGGGATGGACCGGCATCGATCAGTACGACGAAGGCAACGCCGTCGGCCAGGGCTTTCTCGATATGTACGAAGCGAAGTACGGCCGCCGCCCGGAATATTGCGTGCCGGTCGTCAACCACGACGTCGCGAATTCGCTGTTGCGTGCCTTCACCGACGCTCATCCGCTGAGCCCCCGCGGCGTCAAGGAGGCACTCGAGCGGGTGAAGATGATGCCCGCCGCCGCGGGTGCGCCCGGTACCAGGGTGTCGTTCGGCAACTGGACTCGACGCGC
>JAJKIB010000074.1 GCA_021154745.1 Mycobacterium sp. | reverse complement strand
CGAAAACGGTTGCGTCAGGTAGGTCCACATCGCCGCGCCCGCGAAGTACGCGAGTTGCAGAGTGCTCCATGGGGTCTCGGCGGTGTGTCCGGCGAACGAGGTTCGCGGCTGGTCGAGGGACTCGAGGACGGTTCCGTCGTCGGTTTCGATTGCGACGCGTCCAGGGGTGAACGCGCTGTGTCGGTCAGGGGCGCCGAAGGGGCGGTGCGACACCCGCTCGTCATGCAGGCTGGCGGTGACGACGACGCCGTCGAGGACGCCCTTCTGACCTTTGAGTGCCCACAGTGCGCCGCCCTGGATCAGGCGCGCCGAGACGGTGTTCAGCTGGTTCCAGCGTTCCAGCCCGCCGTGGGCCTTGATCGTGGTTGCGAGTAGATCATTCATCAGTGAGCCTCCTGGATGTGTTGTGGTGTGGAGCGGTTGGATCTGGGGTGCGCCGCCGGTCAGCGTGCTGGCGCGGATGTGGTGGTCGCATAGCCTCCTTGCCACCAGCTGGTGGCCAGGGCGGCGTACTCGTCTGCTGCGTCCTCCCAGGTGAAGTGGCCGGCGTCGAGGATGTTGAGCTTGCTGGTGGGCAGCCGCTGATCGAGAAATTCGGCGTTGACCGCTGGCACCATCGGGTCTCGCGCCCCGGCGATGATCTGCACCGGCGTGTGGATCGTGGGTAGCCGCTTGCACAGGGCCCTGAGCTGATCCGGGTAGCTGCGCACGTAGCGCATCGACTCGACGAACCGGTCGCCTTGGTAGGAGGACAGGTAGTCCTCGCGGACAAAGTCCAACAACGCATACCGCTGGATGTCGGTCATTACGCCGGCGACGATCTCGCGCGGGTCAGCTCGGCGATATCCGTCGAGATCGGGGGCTTCGACCCAATCCTTCAGCACCCCGCCCAACCGGAGCGGAAACGCCGCGGGGCCACCGCCGACGATGAGGCTACGAAAACGCCCCGGATACAAGGCGGCGGCGAACAGCGAGGCCCCGGTGCCAACGTTGGGTCCGATCACATGCGGGCTCTCCAGCCCGAATACGTCGGCGAGGTGAATCACGAACTCGCCCATTGCCTGTGGCGAGAGCAGCTCATTGCGACGCTGGGAGTGGCCGAAACCGGGCAGGTCGATCGCCACCAAATGCGTGTGCTCGGCGAGCCGCTCCCAAGTCGGCTCGAAGGCGAACAGGCTCTCGGGCCACGGACTTAGCAGCAGGCGTGATCGTCGCGCTGCTCGCTTTGAGCGAAGCGGATGGACAACCCGTCGATGGTCCGGAAGTGCGGCCGGATGCCATTGAACCAGATGCTCAAGGTCTCACTCCTAGCTGCAGGTGGGCATGCACGTTTGGGCGACTACTCCTGTTGAGTGTCAAGCGTTCGGCGTGCGCTCGTATCCGCCTGTGGGCAGTCCGAAGGGTCAGTCATGGCCGGGTCAGGGCATGTGTTGGGGCCATCCGGCTACGACGGGATTGCTCAGATATCCGATGCCGCTCACTCCGACCGTGACGGTGTCGCCCGGGTGGAGGAACTCCTGCGGTGTCCGGCCGACACCGGTCCCGCCCGCAGTGCCACTGCTCATCAGGTCACAGGGCTGCAGCGTCACAGTACGGGTCAGGAACTCGAGAAGCGTTGGTATGGAATAGATCATGGTGTCGGTCGTGGTCCGCTGTTTGTACACACCGTTGACCTGGGTGCTGAGCTCGAGAGGTGTCGCGTTGACATCGGGCACTTCGTCGGCGGTCAGAATGTACGGGCCGAGGGGGCAGAAGGTGTCGGGGCACTTGCACAGCGTGATCTGTAGTGGCTCGCGATCCATGACGTCGCGCGCGCTGACGTCGTTGATCATCGTGTAGCCGAAGATGTACTCATGGGCACGCTCTGCGGGCACCCGATAGGCGGGCTTGCTGATGATGATGGACAGTTCGGCTTCCCAGTCGGTGTGCGTCTCGGAGGTGGGGATTCTGATGGGTTCGTCGGGACCGATGACCGCTGAGCGCAGCTTGGAGAAGAACACAGGCTCGGTTGGATGTAGTCCGGTTTCGGCGAGGTGGTCGGCGTAGTTGCCGCCCGCTAGAAGAAGTGTGGAGGTCGGCGACATCGGGGCCTTCAGTCGCGGCGGATGAACCAATTGGCTTGGGCTTTCAATTGATTGGCGCAACCGGTCCAGTTCCCCGGCGCCCGCAGTGATCAATTCCGTCAGGTCGGTGTGACCGGTGGGCAGCACACCGTCTTCCAGGCGGATGCCCACTGCCGGGCAGCCCTCGTCATCGTCATAGGCAACGATCTGCACTCGATCTCCTAGGAGTGCGTATCGCGGGTGCGTACCAGCACCCCGTTGTTGGTGAACTCGGTGATCTCGTCGTCGCTGTAGCCGAATTCGCGCAGCACCTCTTCGTTGTGCTCACCCTGGCGGGCCGGCTGCCGGTCCGGCTCGGGGCCGGTGTCGACGGTCTCGGTGCCGTCGCCGCTTTCGTTGGGCTTGGTGTTGCCACTGAAGCGCCAAGGCCGACCGGGGACGGTGATCCGGCCGCCGGCGCCGTTGGGCACCGTGCGGGTGGCTCCCCATTGCGTCGCCCAGTCAGTCTGGGCGAATTCAGAGATATCACGCAGCGCGCCGATGGGGATCTTGGCTTCGTCCAGCTGCGCGTCCAGCGATGCCACGTCAGTGAAGGTCCAGATCCAGCGCTGCACGATCTCATGTAGCGCGTCCAGATTGCGTCGCCGATCCTGCGGGGTGGCAAACCGCGGGTCTGCGGCGAGGTCGGGTCGGCGCATCGCGGCCAGGTAGAACGCGAACGACAAGCTGCTGACCAGGCTTACCGGGCTGATGAACCGTTTCCCGTCGGGTCCGATGAAGAAGACGCAATCGGTGGCGCCGAGGATGGGCGGTTCGTCGCCCAGTTCTGCATCGGAGAGATCCACGTGGACCCGTTCGTTGATCGCCAGCATCACCGAGGCCATCGCCACGTCGATGTACTGCCCTCGGCCGGTCACGCCGCGCTCATTCAGCGCCGCGAGGATCGCGATCGCGGCATGCAGCCCGGAATAGACATCGGCGTGGGAGAGCGAATCGCTGCGCGGACGATCCTGCGGGGTTTCCCAGTGCGCGTTCGACATCTGGGTGATGCCCGTCTCGGCCTGCACTGTTGGGGCGTAGGCGGCGCGGGCCCGCCACGACCCGTGCTGGCCGTAGCCGCTGATCGAGGCGTAGACGACATGAGGATTGCGCGCGGCGACGTCGTCGTAACCGAGCCCGAACCCGGCCAGGGTGCCGGGGCGGAAATTCTCCACGATGATGTCGGCCTCGTCGCACAGCCGTAACGCGATCTCGCGTGCCCCCTCGACATTGAGGTCGATAGAGATGTTGCGCTTGCCGGCGTTCTGCTGGGCGTAGTAGCCCGAGATCTCACCGATACGAGGGTAGGCCCGCCGGGCCATGTCCCCGGATGGCGGTTCGATCTTGATGACCTCGGCGCCCAGGTCGAGCAGGGTCTGCGCGCAGTGCGGCCCGGCCAACACCCGGGAGAAGTCGACAACGCGGATTCCGGTCAGTGGAGCCATGTTTCAGCGCCCCTCAAAAATGGCCATGCCGGGGCCGTTCTGCTTGAGCGAGGCGACCCCGGTGCGAAAGTCCTCCGATGAGAAGATCGGCTTTTGCAGTTCAGCCATTGCCGCATCGGCGGCGCCGACACCATCGTTGATCGCGATCGTCACGAGTGCCTTCGTCGCCGCGTGTGCAATGGTGGGGCCGGCGGCGAGTTCACGGGCCAGGGTGGCGGCTGCCTGGTCGAGCTGTTCGTCGGCGACCACCCGGTTGATCACATTCCAGCGTTCCAAGGTGCGCGCGTCGTAGCGGCGCCCGAGCATCGCCATCTCCTTGGCCCGCGCGGACCCGGCCCGCTGGGTGAGCCGCTGGATGCCACCGGCCAGCGGGTGCAGCCCGACGGTGGCCTCGACCGAGCCGATCTTGGCCGACTCCGAGGCGATGATCAGGTCGCAGGCCAACGACATCTCCAGTCCGCCGCCGAGACAGTTGCCGTGCACGGCGGCGACGATCGGGATGGGCAGCTCGTCGAAGGCCTGCAGCATCTCCAGGATCGGCCAGCCCAAGGTGCCGTCGCCGCGCCCGGCCGCCTCCACCATGTCGTCCAGATCCGCGCCGGCCGAGAAGTGCCGCAGGCCGCTGCGCAGGATCGCCGCCCGCGCGCCGGACTCCCCAACCCAGCGCAGCGCGTCGATCAGCTGCTCGGTGAACTCACGACCCATCAGGTTGTAGGGCCGGTGATTCATGGTGACGACGGCTACCGGGCCGTCCAGATGACACGCCATCAGCCCACCGGGCTCACCCTGCGTGCTCGAGTCTTGGTGTACGTCCGCAATGGACATTGGAGCTCCTTTCGCCGTCGGTTGTCTACGGGTGTCGCATGAGGTCGGGCATGATCCAGGGACCCTCGGGTTCGGCGGCGTCGCGGTTCATCTCGATCGCGAGGACCCCGCCTTCGGGCGCGGTGAGCAGATGCAGATATGTCTGGTCGGGATCGCGAAATATCAGCAGCTGACCGGCGAGGGCTTTAATGACCGGCGAGTGCTCGATCCCGAGGGTGTCGAGGTGTGCGACCCATGCCTGCAGGTCATCGGTGCCGCCGGCGACAAAGTGGACCGGGTCGTAGCCGACAGTGGCTGCCGCGGCATCGGGAGCCCACCGCAGCTCGATCGGTATGTCGACTCCGGGTAGCTGAAGGATCACGGCGTAGCGGGTGCCGGCGCCGTCGTAGTGGTCGAACCGGGTCAGGTGCTCGGCGTCGAGCACCCGCCGATACCAATTCAGGCTGGTGTCCAGGTCGGTGACGGGCAGTTTGATGTGATGTACGCGTTTGAGGCGAGGGGCAGCCATTGGTGTTCCGTTTCAGGAGAGTTCGGCCATGTGCATGGCCATTTGTTTGCGTACCGGTGGTAAGGCCCCGAGGAGGGAAAACACGGCGTTACGGGCGAGCTGGGCCGGGCGGTTGTCGACGATAGAGGCGCGGGTCATGAAA
The DNA here is from genome assembly GCA_021154745.1 of Mycobacterium sp. Taxonomy (GTDB): domain Bacteria; phylum Actinomycetota; class Actinomycetes; order Mycobacteriales; family Mycobacteriaceae; genus Mycobacterium. Next base: position 365 of record JAJKIB010000074.1, on the reverse strand, counting down.
TTGGTGAAAGTGACTGTGGCGCGGGCGATCGGGCGGCGGCGGCGTTCGTAGCCGTCGAGGTCGGCGTGTTTGGCACCCTTGATCGACGCGGACAGCGTGTGCGCCAGATCGACCGCATCCTGAATGCCCAGGTTCATGCCCTGCCCGCCAGCCGGACTGTGCACATGGGCAGCATCGCCGGCCAAGAACACCGGCCCTTGGCGGAACGTGCTTGCGATGCGGTGATGGACGTGGAATTGCGACGACCAAGTGAGTTCTTTGACCCGCGCTCCGGTGGGGCCACGCTCATCGAGGATGTGCTGAACGAAGTCGACGTCGATGACCTCGGGGGGGTTGTCGACCGTCGCGAGCACCCGCCGCTGGTT
>JAJKIB010000073.1 GCA_021154745.1 Mycobacterium sp. | reverse complement strand
TGCTGCTACGCGGTCGCAGACCTGCAGGGTGCGCGCGGGGCAATCCTAGACGCAGGCGGCACCGTCGGTGAGCCGCAGCAGTTCGACTTCGGCACCGTGCTCGACGCCACAGATTCGCTCGGCACGGCGTTCGCGGTGTTCCATCCGGAATCCGGTGAGCCGCGCCCGGCGCTCAATGGTTCTGGGCCCGGCGAACTTTCGTACATCACCTACGAGGTGACCGACTCGGCGGCCTTCAAGGCGTTCTACAGCCGCGTGCTGTTCTGGACGTTCGAGCCGGGCCGCATCGACGACGGCTGGGGAGTTCAGCAGACCCATCCGATGGCCGGTGTCGCGGGTGGTAGCGCCGCGCAGGTGACCGTGCCGATGTGGACCGTCGAAGACGTCGACGCTGCGGCGGCCCGGGTGCGCGAGGCCGCCGGGACGGTGATCGAGGAGCCGGCGCGGCAGGCCTACGGGAAGATGGCGCAGTGCACCGACGATCAGGGCACCCGCTTCTACCTCGGCGAGTTCTAATGATTTGTGGCGCCGCAGCGGCGCTCACCGCCGGTCACGCTCCTCAAATCGCTAGCCGAGGACGTCGGAGATCGGGGCGCCCGTGGCGATCTTGGAGCGGACCTTCATGACCTTGCCGGGCATGCCGCCGCCGACCACACCGGCGACCACGCCGTCGCGCTCGTAGAACGCCAGGAACTTTCGGCCGTCGTCCTCGACGATGTGCACGGTGTCGGTGGCCTCCGGCTCACCGAGACACTGGATCTTGACGTCGTACTGGTCGCTCCAGAAGTACGGCACCGTCGCGGCGGCGGGCGCGTCCTGGCCCAGCATCGCGGGCACCAGCGCGCGAGCCTGGTCGGCGACGTTGCTCCAATGTTCCACGCGTACTTGATGTCCCAAGGTGTGACGCCACGAGGCGACGTCGCCGATCGCCCACACGTGCGGCGCACTTGCCCGACCGACCGCATCGCACACCACACCGTTGTCGACCTCGATGCCGGTGCCCTCGAGCCACGCCGTCGCGGGATGCGACCCGATGCCGACCACGACAAGGTCCGTGTCGAGTTCGGTGTCGTCGCTCAGCACCACCTTCTCGACCTTCTCGGTTCCGAGGACCTCCGCGACTCCGACGCCGCACCGCACGTCGACGCCTTCGGCGCGGTGCAGCCGCGCCACCAGCGACCCGATCTCCTCACCGAGCACCGACGCGAGCGGTGCCGGCTGCGGCTCCACCAGCACGACGTCGACGCCGCGTCCGCGCAGGCTGGCCGCGACCTCGCAACCGATGAACCCTGCGCCGACGACGACGGCATTGCGCGCCGAGGCCGCCTCGCCGCGCAGCTTCAGGCTCTCGTCGAACGACCGCAGCACATGGATGCCCGGCAGATCGGGGAACGACGGAATCCGCTTGGGCACCAGGCCCGTTGCGATGATCAGCTCGTCGTAAGCAATCGAGCTGCCATCGGCGAGCGCCACCGTCTTCGCGTCGGTGTCCACCGATCGTGCAGCCTTGCCGAGCAGCACCGTGATGTCGTTCTCGTCGTAGAACTCGGCAGGCTTGAGGGTGACGTCGTCGGTCTCGGCGCGCAGCACCTCCTTGGACAGCGGCGGCCGGTCGTACGGCAGATGGTCCTCGTCGCTGACGATGGTGATCGCGCCGGTGTACTCCGAACGGCGCAGCTGCTCTGCGGTTCGCGCGGCAGCCAGCCCGCCGCCGACGATGACGATGCCCCCACTAGAAGTCACGTGGCGTTCTTACACGATGGCCTCGGCGATATGTCCGCCACCCTGCGGTTGTGGCGACATCACGGCCGCCGCTCAATGATGTTCGACAGCACCACGATGCTCTCACTGCGCTCGATATCGGCACTGGAACGGATGCGTTCCAATGCCTCCTCGAGATGCCGCATATCGCGGGCCAGCACATGGAGGATGGCATCCGAAGTGCCCGTCACCGTCGCGGCGCTGACCACTTCCGGGATGTCCACCCACGCCGCCCGTAGCTCGTCTGGGGCGATGGTGCCGTGGCAGAACACCTGCACGTACGCCTCGGTGGTCCAGCCGAGCGCATTGCGGTCCACGACGGTGGTGAAGCCGCGGATGACGCCGTTGTCGAGCATGCGGTCGACACGGCGCTTGACGGCCGGAGCCGACAAGTTCACACGCTCCCCGATCTCGGCGAACGTGGCCCTGGCATGCTCGGCGAGTTCGGCGAGAATGCGCTCGTCGGTGTCGTCCAGACGGTCCATGATCACTCCTACGCAACAAACGACTGTCATCGTACCCGTGACGCAACAGATCACTCCCATATACGCAATGAGTGGCGATTGATTGCAAATTGGATCCCTTATACCCTCTAATTCATGACGATCTCTGATGTCGCCGCCCTCGCGGCTCCGGTGTCCGATGTCGCCGCAACGCCGCGGAGACCCCGTATCCGCCACTACGCCATGACCGCCCCGACCTTTTTCACCGTCGAGTACGCCATCAACCCGTGGATGGACACATCGACGGTCGTCGACACCCACGTCGCAATGAACCAGTGGGAGACCCTGCGGCAGACATATAAGGAACTCGGCCACACCGTGGAGTTGGTCGAGCCCGTCGCCGGCCTGCCCGACATGGTGTACGCCGCGAACGGCGGCCTGGTGGTGAACGGCAAGGCCGTGGTCGCCCGGTTCGCCTACCCGCAGCGCGCGGGCGAATCCGTTGCTTACGCCGAATGGATGACGCGCCACGGCTTCGACCCCGCCGAGACCCGCCACGTCAACGAGGGCCAGGGCGATCTCCTCGTCGTCGGCTCAATTGTGTTGGGCGGCTACGGCTTCCGCACCGAACGGCAAGCCCACACCGAGATCGCCGCTCACGTTCAGATGCCGGTCGTCAGCCTCGAGTTGGTCGATCCGAGGTTCTACCACCTCGACACCGCGCTCGCAGTACTCGACGACACCACGATCGCGTATTACCCGCCGGCGTTCAGCGACCAAGCACGTATGAAGCTGCTCGAGCTGTTCCCCGACGTCATCGAGGTGGCCAGCGCCGACGCGAATGTGCTCGGGCTCAACGTGGTGTCCGACGGCCTCAATGTGGTTATGCCCGCGGCCGCCACGGGCTTCGCCGAGCAATTGCGCACGGCCGGGTTCCGGCCCGTCGGTGTCGACCTGTCCGAGCTGCTCAAGGGCGGCGGATCCGTCAAATGCTGCACGCTGGAGGTACATCCGTGACGATCATCGACTCCGTGACGACGGCTACCGAGGCCGCGATCGCCGTCGACGACCGGTTCGTCGCCCACAACTACTCGCCACTGCCGGTGGTGGCTGCCAGCGCCGAAGGCGCATGGATCACCGACGTACAGGGCCGCCGCTATCTCGACTGCCTGGCCGCCTACTCGGCGGTCAACTTCGGCCACCGCAACCCCGAGATTCTCGCCGCCGCGCACGCGCAGCTCAACACCGTGACCCTGGTCAGCCGGGCGTTCCACTCCGATCGTCTGGGACCGTTCTGCGAGGCGCTGGCCGAGCTGTGTGGCAAGGACATGGTGCTGCCGATGAACAGCGGCGCCGAAGCAGTGGAGAGCGGCATCAAGGTGGCCCGCAAGTGGGGCACGGACGTCAAGGGCGTCACTGCGGGCACGGGCAACATTGTCGTGGCACACAACAACTTCCACGGCCGCACCACCACGATCATCAGCTTCTCCGACGACGAGCCCGCACGGCGTGGCTTCGGCCCGTACACGCCGGGCTTCCGTTCGGTGCCGTTCGGCGACGCCGACGCGATGGCCGCTGCGATCGACGACGACACCGTGGCCGTGCTGATCGAGCCCATCCAGGGCGAGGCCGGCATCATCATGCCGTCCGACGACTACCTGCCGCGGGTGCGCGCGCTGTGCACCGAGCGCAACGTGTTGATGATCGCCGATGAGATCCAGTCCGGCCTGGCGCGGACCGGGCGCACATTCGCCTGCGAGCACTGGGGCGTGGTGCCCGACATCTATCTGCTCGGCAAAGCCCTTGGCGGCGGCGTGGTCCCGCTCTCCGCGGTGGTTGCCAACCGCGACATCCTCGGCGTGCTGCATCCCGGGGAACACGGCTCGACGTTCGGCGGCAACCCGCTGGCCGCTGCGATCGGCACCACCGTCGTGGCGATGCTGACCCGCGGCGAATTCCAATCTCGCTCAACCGAACTGGGCGAACGCCTGCACGCGCGGCTGCGCGCGCTAATCGGACATGGCGCCGTCGCGGTGCGTGGCATGGGGCTGTGGGCCGGCGTCGACATCGACCCGTCGCTGGCCACCGGAAAGCAGATCAGTTTGAAGCTGGCCGAGCGCGGCGTTCTAGTTAAGGACACCCAGGGCTCGACGCTGCGTTTCGCGCCGCCGTTGGTGATCACGGCCGAGGAAATCGACTGGGCGATTGGCCAGTTCGCCGACGTTTTGACCGAGGCGGGTTCACACTTGTCCGGTACTGAGATATAGCCCCACAGGAGGCACCATGACCGCTCCATCAGTAAGCCTCTCCGAGCAGTTGTTGCGGCGTCGGCCGGTGGCCGGTGCCCCGGTCGCACACGGTGCCTCCGATCACCTGAAGAGAAGCATCGGCACATTCCAGCTGACGATGTTCGGCGTCGGCGCGACGGTGGGAACCGGTATCTTCTTCGTGCTCTCGGCGGCGGTCCCCGAGGCCGGTCCGGCGGTGCTCGTCTCATTTGTCCTCGCCGCCATCGCGGCCGGACTCTCCGCCCTCTGCTACGCGGAGATGGCGTCATCGGTGCCGGTGTCGGGGTCGACGTACTCGTACGCCTACACAACTCTCGGTGAGTTCGTCGCGATGGGTGTGGCGGCCTGCCTCTTGCTCGAGTACGGAGTGTCGATCTCGGCGGTCGCGGTCGGGTTAAGTAGCTACCTGAACAAGCTGCTGGACAATCTGTTTGGTTAGAAGATCCCGCAGGCACTGACATCTGCCCCGTGGGACGCCGCCCCGGGCATCATCAACTTGCCTGCCGTCTTGTTGATCATCATGTGCGCGCTGCTGCTGATCCGCGGTGCCAGCGAATCCGCGACGGTGAACACGATCATGGTGCTGATCAAGCTCGGCGTGCTGGGGATGTTCATCCTCATCGCGCTCACCGCGTTCAACGCCGACCACTTCCATGGCTTCTGGGACAAGGGCTTCGCCGGCATCACCACGGCCGCGAGCATGATCTTCTTCTCGTTCATCGGCCTCGACGCGGTATCGACAGCCGGTGACGAGGTGAAGGATCCGCAAAAGACCATGCCCCGCGCGATCATTGCAGCGTTGATCGTGGTCACCAGCTTCTACGTCCTGGTCGCCTTCGCCGGACTCGGCACGCAGGACGCCGCCGAGTTCGGCTCGGACGAACAGGCCGAAGCGGGGCTGTCGGTGATCCTCGAACACATCACCGGCGGCACGTGGGCCAGCACGCTTCTGGCCGCGGGGGCGGTGATCTCGATCTTCTCGGTGACCCTGGTGGTCATGTACGGCCAGACCCGGATCCTGTTCGCGATGGGCCGGGATGGACTGCTTCCGTCGATGTTCGCAAAGGTCAACCCGCGCACCATGACTCCGGTCGGCAACACCATCATCGTCGCGGTCGCTACGGGGATACTTGCCGGTTTCATTCCGCTGACCTGGCTGCTGGATGCGGTATCGATCGGCACGCTGGTCGCCTTCATCACGGTGTCGATCGGCGTCATCATCCTGCGAGTCCGCGAGCCCGACCTCGAGCGCCCGTTCAAGGTGCCTGGCTATCCCGTAACACCAGTTCTGTCGGTCCTCGCGTGCATGGCGGTGCTGTACGGCCTGCGCTGGCAGACATGGCTGGTGTTCGGCGGCTGTGTCGGCGCGGTACTGGTGTTCTACCTGTTCTGGGGTCGCCGCCACAGTGCGCTCAACGCCGGTGGCGCCGACGGCTATATCCCGACCGCGGTTCCCGGCGATGACGATGTCATGTTCGTCGAAGAGCCGGCAGATCACCACTTCGTCACCAAGCACAAGGATGAGCCGTGACCGTCGCCGTCGGTTACCTCGCCGGCAAGGGCGGCCGGTCGCCGCTGTACTTGGCGGTCGAAGCGGCCAAGACACTGAAGACGTCGCTGACGGTGGTCACGGTCGTGCCACGGCCGTGGATGACGCCCTCACTGGGCCGAATTGACGCCGAATACGCCCAGTACGCGGAGCAATTGGCGGCGAACTCGGCCAAGGAAGCGCAGGAGTGCATCGACTCGATCGCTCACGGGCTCGAGGTCAAGTACCACAAGGTCGCTCACCGGTCGGTGTCCGGCGGGCTCTTGGAAGCAGTCTCCGAACTCGAACCCGAGGTGCTGATTCTGGGCTCCGCCGCCGACGGCAAGCTCGGCCAGGTGGTTGTCGGATCGACAGCGGATCGGCTGCTGCACTCCTCACCGGTTCCTCTGGCGATCAGCACACGCGGCTACCGAGGGTCGAAAGCCGGTGGACTGACACGGATTACCGCTGCGTACCCCGGCACTCCGGAGACACTGCACGTGGTGGAACGTGTTGCGGCACTCGCCGAGCGGCTGGACGTGCCAATGCGGGTCGTCACCTTCGCGGTCCGTGGCCGCACGATGTATCCACCGGAGGTCGGGCTGAGCACCGAGGACTCCATCCTCGAACAGTTGGCGACGCATGCGCGAGAAACCCTTGCGCAGTTGAAGGCCGATGGTGTCGTCGGTAAGGACGTGGAGCTGCAGGTCGTCACCGGCAACGGCTGGGACGAGGCACTGGACGAAGCCGACTGGCAGGACGGCGATCTGGTGGCCATCGGCACATCGCCAGTGGGCGGAATCGCCAGGGTGTTTCTCGGCTCCCGCGGCTCAAAGATCCTGCGGCACAGCCCGGTGCCAGTGCTGGTGCTACCGGGCTAGTACTTCGCGGTGCCGCGGTCGACTGCGATCTGGCTGCCCGAGATCGTGGCCGACCCGTCGCCCGCCAGCCAGGCGACCACGTCGGAAACCTCCTCGGGCGTCATGAATTCCTGCAGACCCTTCTTGCCCTGGTGGTTGATGGGATGGAAAGGCATCGGCGAAAAGCTGGGCAGATACTGCGGATACTTGGCGAAGATGGCCATCATCGCTTCCTTCTCCACCATCGGCGTGTCGATCGAGTAGGGGTGAATCGAGTTGACCCGAATCCCGAACTCCCCCACCTCGATCGCCAACGCGTTGGTGATGGCGACCAGGCCGTGCTTGGACGCCGAGTAGTGCCCGTTGCCCGGCGTGGCCTTCGTTCCGGCTGATGAACTGACGATGATGATCGACCCGCCGTTGCCGGCTTCGATCATCGCGGGCACCGCGGCGCGAATGGTTCGCCACGTCCCGTTCAAGTTGACGTCGATGACGGTGTCCCACTGCTCTTCGGACATCTCGAACATCCGGCCCCAGCTCAACACCCCGGCGTTGGCCACCAGGATGTCCAGTCGACCGAACTGCTCGACGCCGTCGGCCACCACCTGTTGCAGCGCGGGGAGGTCGCGAATGTCGACCTCGCGGGCCAGCACCTTGCGTCCGGTGGCTTCCACCGCACCAACCGTCTCCGCCAGTTCCTCGGACGTCCCCAGCGGGTAGGTGATGGTCTCCGAGATCGGGCCGCAGATATCGATCGCGATGATGTCGGCACCCTCGTTGGCGAGCCGGATCGCGTGCGCCCGACCCTGGCCCCGTGCCGCCCCGGTAATGAATGCCACTCGCCCTTCCAGGGGACCGCCAGTTGCCGTCACCGCTGCTCCTTTCGTGAGGCTGCGGACCAGGCTAACAGCCGAACTGAAACGTGTTCTAGTAACCCTCTCAGTCGACCGGGTCGCGGCTCAGCGGACACGTCATGCAATGGCCGCCACCGCGGCCGCGACCGAGCTCGGCGCCGACGATGGTGATCACCTCGATACCGGCGCGGCGCAGCAGCGTGTTGGTGTGGGTGTTGCGGTCGTAGGCGAACACCACCCCCGGTTCTACGGCAACCAGGTTGTTGCCGCTGTCCCATTGCTGACGTTCCGAGTCGTAGGCGGTGCCACCGGTCTCCACGACCCGTAGCTTCCCAAGCCCAAGGCTGGCGGCCACCACTTCGACGAAGGGCTTGTTCGCCTCGGCCACGTCCACGCTGATGTCGTTGTCGCTGGGGTGCAGGGTGAAGGTCTGCATCGCGTCGACGATCTCGGGATAGATGGTCACCACGTCGCGGTCGGCGAAGGTGAAGACGGTGTCCAGGTGCATCGCCGCCCGCAGTTTGGGCATGCCCGCGACGATCACCTGCGTCGCCGCCTCCTCGGCGAACAACTTCGACGCCACTTGTGTGATCGCCTGCCGCGACGTGCGTTCGCTCATGCCGATGATCACCACGCCATTCCCGGGCACAAGCACGTCGCCGCCCTCGATGGTGGCCATGCCCCACTGCTTTTCGGGATCCCCCCACCACACCCGGGAGCCGACGAAGTCCGGATGGAACTCGTAAATCGCCTTCATCAGCAGCGTCTCGTCGTGCCGCGCCGGCCAGAACAAGGGGTTGAGCGTCAGTCCGCCATAGATCCAGCAGGTGGTGTCGCGGGTGTACAACGTATTCGGCAGCGGCGGCATCAAATACTCTGTGACGCCGGTGCTTTCGCGAGCGAGCGCCCGATAGCCGGATTGCAATTCCTTGGGCAGGTCCCGCGTAGACATGCCGCCGATCAGCAGCTCGGCCAGCCGCCGCGGCTGCAACGAGTCCAGATACCCACGGGTGTCGTCGACAAGGCCGAGGCCGACCTCGTTGGGGACGATCTTGCGGTCCAGCAGCCACGTCTTCGCGGCCGGATCCTTCATCGTCTCGGTGAGCACGTCGTGCAGTTCGACCACCTCGACGTCGCGGTCGCGCATCTTGTCGATGAAGTCGAAGTGGTCGCGACGGGCGTTCTGCACCCACAGCACGTCGTCGAACAACAGGTCGTCGCAATTGGTTGGGGTAAGCCGCTCATGCGCCAGGCCGGGCGAGCACACCAGTACCTTGCGGAGCTTGCCGACCTCGGAGTGAACGCCGTAGTTGGCGGACGGATTCGTCACCTCAGTTCCTCTCCTGACGTGAGCGACTAGATTTCAATCGCCCCAGTTGCCAAGGACACCACACCCGCGACCGCCCCGAGGACAATCACGCCGAACAGCACCGCCTCGAACGGTGTGAACACACGCAGAACGCGTTCGCGGCGTGCCTTGAAGTAAAGCGCCGCTGCCGGCGCGTACAAGATGCACGACAGCAGGAGCTTGTCGGCTCCCGCGGCATACATCAGGAACAACGTGTAGACCGTCGCCACCGCCGCGATGACCATGTCCGAAACATGCGACTTGGCGCCGTAGGTCTCCCGAGTGATCGTCAGCTTGAGCGCGTATGCCGCGGCAAGGAGATAGGGAATCAGGGACAGCGCCGCAGTCAGGTCCAGCATGAAATCGAGCGCATCCGCGGCGAACAGCAGCGCGACGAGCAACAGTGAAATCAGCCCCGCCGCCATGATCAGCGCGGTGACCGGCGCGCCGTGCCTGTTTGTGCGGGCCAGGAATCGAGGCATGTCCTCGGACTTGGCGGGAATGTAGAGGACCTCGGCGGCCATCAACGTCCACGCGAGATAGGCGCCCAGCACCGACACAATCACACCGACGCGAATGAAGATCGATCCCCAATGGCCGACAACGGATTCCAGCACCGCCGCCATGGACGGCTGGCTGACACCGGCTAGCTCCCCCTGCGGCATGACGCCATAGGACACCAGAGTGACCAGCGCGAAAACACTGAGCACACTGAGGAATCCGACCACGGTGGCGCGACCGACATCCTCGCGCTTGCGCGCCATCCTCGAGTAGACGCTCGCGCCCTCGATGCCCAGGAAGACGAAGACAGTGATCAGCATCGTGCCCGTGGCCTGGTTCCACAACGACGAAAATGAATACTCCTCGCCGCCCCAGAAGTTGTCGGCAAAGATGTCGGCCTTGAACGCGATGATCGCGATCACGATAAACACCAGGATCGGCACAACCTTGGCAATGGTGACAATGTAATTGATGACGGCCGCATCCTTGACGCCGCGCAACACAAGGAAGACGAACAGCCACACGCCGATAGCCGAAACGACCACTGCAAGCACCGTGTCACCCGCGCCGAACCCAGGGACCACCGCGCTCAACGTCGCCGTGATGAGCACCCAGTACGAGGTATTGCCCGCACAGGCCGACGCCCAATACCCGATCGCCGAATTGAACCCGACGTAGTCGCCGAAACCCGCCTTGGCGTAGGCGAAGATTCCGGCGTCCAGATCCGGCTTGCGTGTCGCCAGCCGCTGAAAGACGAAGGCCAGCATCAACATTCCCGTGCCAGCGATGGTCCAGGCGATGATTGCCCCAAGGACCCCCGTCTCTGCACCGAACCGGCGCGGCAGCAGAAAGACCCCGGACCCGATCATCGAGCCAACCACCATCGCAGTCAGCGTCGGGAGGCTGACCTTCTGAGTTGTCGGCTGTGTCTGCTCCTCGGTGTTCGTCATCTATCGTCCCCCTGCTTTCTCGGCGGTAGGCAGCTTGACGACTTTGAACCCGGTGTAACCGTAAACCACACTGAGCACCGGACTGGCGATGTTGAACATCGCGAAGGGTAAGTACGACAACGTTGCAACTCCGAGTACCGCGCCCATGAAGGCGCCGCACGAGTTCCACGGCACCAACGGCGACGTTACGGTGCCGCTGTCGGCTGCCAGCCGAGACAGGTTCTGCGGTGCCATTCCACGCTGTTCGAACTCCACCCGGAAGATGCGACTCGGCAGCACAAGAGCGATGTATTGGTCACCGGCAACGATATTGAGCCCGATCGCACTTGCGAATACCGATAGATACAGCCGGCCAGTCGTTTTCGCCGCCGTGATCAGCGGGCGCACCAGCCGGTCGATCAGTCCGAACTGTTCCAACAGCGCGCCGAAGGTGACTGCACCGATGATCAGCCAAATCGTCAGGAGCATGCTGTCCATACCGCCGCGGGACAGCAGCCGGTCGATTTCGGCGATGCCCGAATTCATGGTGAACCCGTTGGCCATCGCCTTCCAGATCGCCTGGACAGATCCGACGACGGCGTTGGCGCTGCCGTGGATTTCGCTGACGAATGCGTTGACGACATCGCGCTGCACGATTGTCGCCTGTATTCCGGCGAAGAGCGCCGACGCCAACAACGCCAGCGACGCAGGCGCCCGTCGTATCGACAATATGACCAGCAACATCAGCGGCAACAGATTCAGCGGGTTAATCCAGAAGATCTCGCTGAGCCTGGCGAGTTCGACGTCTTCGCCCACCGTGTCGTGCACCGGCGGTCCGGCGATACCCAGCACGGTGAAGCCGGCCGCGGCAATGATGAAGGCGGGCACCGACGTCCAGACCTGGCTCCGGATATGCGTGTAGAGGTCAACCTCGACCATCTGCGCGGTCATGATCGTCGTCTCCGACAACGGGGACAGCTTGTCACCGAGGTAGGCCCCCGAGATCACCGCGCCTGCGGTGATCGCCGCCGACACTCCCAGCATGGTCGCGATGCCCACGAGGCCGACACCAACTGTTCCGGCGGTTGTCCATGAGCTGCCGATCGACATCGCCACCACGCCACAGATCACAGCGGTGGCGACGTAGAAGTAGCCGGGCGACAGTGCCTGAATGCCGTAGTACACCAGGGTCGGAATGGTCCCGGACAGGTTCCACGTGCCGATCAGCGCGCCGACCGCGAGCAGGATGAACAATGCGCTGGTGATCGACGACAGCGCGCCGCGACCCGCCTCTTGGACCGCCAACCAATGGTGTCCATTCTTCCGCGCAATCAGTGCGGCGACTGCGCAGCATAGCACCAGCGCCACCTGGATCGGACCATCGAGGGCGTCCAGCCCGAACAGCGCAACCGAGCTTCCGATAAGCAGCGCGAGAGCAGCCAGAGGGATGATGGCGTCGGCCATTGATGGCGGCCGAACGGCAAGTGCCTCTCGCGATTCCGCCATCACTATGCGCCCCAACGCGCATCATTGGGCACCGTCCGAACGCTATCAGTTCGACGGTGCGGTGAAGCTCAATTGACCTACAAGTCAGAAAGTATCTGCTGACGCTTCGTGTTGTACTCGCCGTCGGAGATCGCACCGGTTGCGCGCAGCGTTTCGAGTTCTTGCAGCCGCTGCGCGGTGGTCGGCTCGGGGGGCGCCATATATGTCGCAGCGGGCGCAGCAGCCGGCGCGGCGGCCGCCGGTGCCTGTTGCGCCGCCGCTGCGCGTCGGACCACCGCCTGCACCTGCGCACGCGCTGCCGGGTTGGAGCGCAGATCGATCATGTTGTTCAGACCGATCCCGTTGGCCTTGAGGATCTGCAGGATCTCCATCAGCGGGCCGGCCTGCCCGCTGAGATCGTAGGTCTTGTTGTCTTCGGCGATGGTGAAGTTCGCAGGCATCACGCCACCGACCAAAGCGCTTCGCTCCCAGTCGATTTGGTATTCGTTCGTGGTGGGGTCGACCAGCGCGACCAGTTTGCGGTTGGTGATCATGGGCAGCCGAGTGATGGACGCGATGACCCGGTCCTGGGTGGCGAACGGCGTAATGCCTGGGCCGGAGATCTGCAGGTCGATCTTCACCAACGGCTGCTCGTTGATGCGAGTGCCCGTCTCATGGATGCCGACGACCTGAGCCAGCGCCAGGACACCGCTCTGTTCGAGGGCCTGGGTCTTGGCGTCAGACTTTGCTCCGAAGTTCGCCAGCGCCAGCGCGATCAGCACGTCGGCAGCGGTGATGAGTAGGCCGACCCAGAACATCCACTTCAGCAGGCCGCTCTGGCCCGTCGCGAAGTAGACGGCCAAAAAGATGGGACCGACAAGGCCGCCACAGACGAGCACCATGATCTGAGACTTGATGTAACGCCCTAACATCTGCCACGCTCCTGTCGTTTGCCCGCTTCGCGTGTCAGATTAGCGCCAATCCGGCGGTTGTGAGTCGTATCGTCGGGCAGTGACCGCGACGGAAGAACCTGTGCGTTTCCGGTGGATCCTCGCGGCCGTCTCGATGGCGCTGTTCTGCGTGCAGATCGACTACTTCGCCATGAATCTCGCGCTGCCGCGGATGGCACTCGATCTGAAAACCACCGCACCCGACCTGCAATGGGTGATCAGCGTTTACATGCTCGCGCTGGGCGCATTCATGGTGCCGGCAGGCCGCATCGGCGACATCTTCGGCCGCCGTCGCGCGCTGCGGGTAGGAGTCGCAATGTTCGGGTTGGCGTCGGTCCTGTGTGCGCTGGCCCCGTCGGCGACGCTGGTCATCGTCTTTCGCGCCGTGCAGGGCGTTGGTGCGGCACTGATCTTTCCCGTTTCGGTGAGCGTGCTGACAAACGCGTTTCCGTCCGTGCGGGCCAGTCACGCGATCGGGTTGGCTTACGGCATAGCGGGATTGGGTAATGCGGCAGGCCCGCTGATCGGTGGGCTGCTCACCGAGACGGTCGGCTGGCGGTGGATATTCTGGCTGAACGTGCCGCTCACGCTCGCGGTGCTGGCCATCGGGTCGCGGAGCATTGCGGAATCCTTCGACGAGACTGTGCCGCGCCGCATCGACCTCACCGGGCTGGCACTCATCACCATCGGAATTGGCTTGTTCACGTTGACATTTGATCGGGCGCCGAGCTGGGGCTGGTTGTCGGCGCCGACGGTCATAGCGATCGCCGGTTCACTGGTAGCGCTCGCTGTGTTCGTCTGCGTCGAGAAGCGTGTGCGCTGGCCACTCGTGGATCTGACGCTGGTCCGCAACGCACGGTTCACGGTCCTGGTCATCGCGGGCACCATCGCAAACATCGCGTACGGCGTGACGATCTTCCTTTCGACGATGTACCTGCAGGAGGTGCGCGGCCTCAACCCGTTGACGGCGGGCCTGGTGTTTATCGGGCCGTCGGCGGGAGCCGCGCTGGGCGGGTTGCTGGCGGGCCGGCTCGCGGCCGGCCGGCCGCCGGTGCTCGTGATGGGTCTGACAAGTGTGGTGGCCGCGGTTTCATTGGCGGCGCTGGCGGCGTCGTACAGCTGGGCGGTCTACGTGCCGGCGCTGACGGCGTGCGGATTAACGCTGGGCTTGGTCTACGCGTTCACGACGGTCGCGACGCAGGCGGTCGTGCGCACCGAGCGGGCCGGCGAAGCCGCGGGCGTGACGCTGACCGCGTTGGTCACTCTTGCCGGGATCGGTGTCGCGGTGTCCGCAACGGTGCTCGAGATGCTTCAGCGCGCCGGGCTGTCGGCTGCCGGTGCGGTCGACGCGATCGTCGCGGTGCTGGCGGCGCTACTGCTGCCGGCCGGTGTGGTGGTGCTGTGGACCTCGCGGTCCCACAGCCGGACAAGCGAAAGCGGCGCTCACCCCTCGGATTGAGCGCCGCCTTCGTCGGCTCAGCCGGCGGCCAGTGCGAGTTGGTCGGCGGTCGGGGCAGTCGGCGCCGCTCCGACTAGGAAGTGCAGCGGCGAGGTCCACTCCAGACCGGGTGTCCTTGCATAGCTGGTGTGCACGGCCACACGCCGCGCGTACGCCGCTTTTGAGTCGTCGGCATCCTCGTCGTAGTCGCAGACCGCATCGCCGAGATCGCACACGCTGATGGTCCTGGCGCCCATCGCCGGCGATAGCCGAGCCGGTGCGTGGGCCAGGATCGGCCAATCCTGCGCAACGCCCTTACCCCGTTTCGGGATGCCGCTGACCGTGCCCAGATTGAGCGCTGGGTCTTCGGGCAGCCGGTCGCCGTCGGCGACCAACAGCGCGGCGGCCAGGTTGGGGCTTGCCTCGAGCGAAGCGAGGTTGCGGTGCACCACCATCGCGCCCTGCGAATAGCCGGCCAGGACAACCTTGGACGCCGGGCACCGCTGCACGAACGCCTCATACTGCTTGCCCAGCGCCGCGGCGCCGGCGTCGACGCTGCCCATGAAGCCGAGCCACTCCCCCACGCCGCCATCCTGATCGGGCACCGCGACGGCGGGGTACTCGACCGCCTCGGCGGTCAGGGTGCGGCCGTCACGTTGCAGCTCCGCCGACAGCTCACCTAGGGACTGGGAGACGACGCGGCCCATTCCGCTGTACGCGGCCAGATCGGCGCCTTCGCGCTCACCCGAGCCTGCGGCGCCGATCCAGTGCACCTCGGGGCAAGCCTGGGCCTGCGCAACTCCCGACAGGCCGATGAACGCTGCGCCGGCCATCGCGGTGGCGCAAGCCAGCGTAGTGATACGACGAAACATAAGACCCCAACCCTTCTTCGCCCGACCAGGGGATATGCGATGTAAATCGCCACAGTGGTCCCATGTGTTACAACCTGCGCGCTCGAAAACGACAAAAT
>JAJKIB010000072.1 GCA_021154745.1 Mycobacterium sp. | reverse complement strand
CGGAGCTCGAGTCCTTTTCCGCTGTAACGACTTCGATGGAGGAGATCTCGGGCGCGGCCGCACGGACGGCGTCCTCGACGGCCAGTTCCAGCGTCACGGCCGACGACGGACAGCTCTTGCAGCTCCCCGAGAACTGCAACCGGACGACATCGCCGTCGACCTCGAGCAACGACACATCGCCCCCGTGGGAGCCCAGGTAGGGCCGCACCGAGTCCAGCGCGTCGGATATCCGGCGTTCGACGCAGTGCGGGTGAAGCCCGTGCACCAGCAGTAGGCTGGCCACCAGGTTGTCACGGGTAAATGCCTCCGCGAGTGCGGGATTCGCGGCGATGGCCAATCCCATCATCCGCTCGAGGCCGGCACCGTAGAGGTCGGTTACTTCACGGACCAACTGCTCGGCGCGCTCCCGCGCAACCGCGCCACCGGCGGCGCTGGCGTCGAGCAGTGTCTGTATCCGATCGCCCGCCGTGCGCCATTGCGCGTCATCCTGGGTTTCGTCCGGGCGATGGGCCATGCGCTATTCCCCGGTCGCGGATTGGGTGGGGGAGTGCAACAGATCCAATGTCTTTCCCTCGCCGAGATACATGTGCACGCCGCAAGGCAGGCATG
The DNA here is from genome assembly GCA_021154745.1 of Mycobacterium sp. GTDB lineage: Bacteria > Actinomycetota > Actinomycetes > Mycobacteriales > Mycobacteriaceae > Mycobacterium. The sequence continues at coordinate 7,520 of JAJKIB010000072.1, read as the reverse complement.
GGTCGAAACTGCGCACCGTGCGCATGATGTCGATGCCCTTGAAGTGCTCCCTGTCGTTCTCCTCGAAAATCGGCTGGCCCTGGACGGCGTCCTCGTAAGGCCCCGGCGTGCCGTAGCTGTCGCGCGGACTGGCATTCCACGGTGTCGGGGGATACGGGTGGTAGTTCGCGATCTTGCCATCGCGGATCACCATGTGATGGCTCAGCACTCCGCGCACCGCTTCGGTGAACCCGCAGCCGATGCCCTCGTCGGGCACCTCGAACTTCTCCCACGTCTGGGTTCGGCCGGCACGGATTTCGGTCAGCGCCTTCTCGGCGAAATGCAGCGCGCACGCGGCAGCGTAGGCCTGGAAGTACGTGCGGGCGCGGTTGCGCTCGATCGTATTGCTGCCATACTGCGGCACCTTCCACTCGAACGAAACCGGTCCCTTGAGCGCAGTCTTCGGGAAGTTGATCTGCACGCTGTTTCCGGTTGACTTGACGTATCCGATGTCGACCAGATTCGCCAGCGCCGTCGACCACAGCCGCGCCAGCGGGCCGCCGCCGGTGTCCAGCGCCAAGTAGTCTTTGCCGTCGAACCACCGTGGCGACATCACCCAGCTGTAGTTCTCGTCGAAGTCGCGCTTCTGTGGCTTGGGATTGGTGTGCTGATTCCACGGGTGGCGCCGATCAACGGGGTTACCCAGCGGATCGGTCTTGACGAACATGTCCTGATCGGTCCAGTCATCGTAATAGCTGTGGCCCAATAGGATTCGAATACCGAGATTGATGTCCACCAGGGACGTCGTGACGAGCTTGCCGTCCACGACGACGCCCGGGGTGACGAACATCTTGCGGCCCCAGTCCTCCATGTCCTTGTAGGCGAAGTTGCAGTGCTCGGGGTCCTGGAATGATCCCCAGCAGCCCAGCAGTGTTCGGCGCAGCCCCACTTGGTCGTAGCCGGGCAGCGCTTCGTAGAAGAAATCGAACAGGTCGTCGTGCATCGGCACCGTCTTCTTCATGAACTCGACGTAGCGCATTAGCCGGGTCATGTAGTCGGTCATGAGCTGAACCGTTGCGGTGGTGCCGATTCCGCCGGGATACAGCGTCGAGGGGTGCACGTGCCTGCCTTCCATCAGGCAGAACATCTCTCGCGTCCACCGGCTGACCTGCAGGGCCTCCCGATAGAACTCACCGGTGAACGGGTTGAGCGCCCGCATGATGTCGGCGATCGTCCGGTAACCGTGCATATCGGCGTGGGGCGCCTCGGTATTCTCGGCCTTGGCGAGCACACTTGGATTGGTTTCGGCGACCATCTTTTCGCAGTAGTCCACCCCGACCAGGTTCTCCTGGAAGATGTTGTGGTCGAACATGTATTCCGCGGCCTCGCCGAGGTCGATCAGCCACTCGCCCAGGTGAGGCGGACGAACGCCGTACGCCATGTTCTGCGCGTACACAGAGCATGTGCAGTGGTTGTCACCGCAGATGCCACAGATACGGCTGGTGATGAAATGGGCGTCGCGGGGATCCTTGCCCTTCATGAACAGCGAGTAGCCGCGGAATATCGACGACGTGCTGTGGCATTCGACGACCTCGCGGTTGTCGAAGTCAATCTTCGTATAGATGCCGAGGCTGCCGACTATCCGGGTGATGGGATCCCACGCCATCTCCACCAGTTGGCCAGGATCCCGCTTTACATGTGACGGCTCGGGGATGGTCGTTGTCATGGAACTTCCATCTCTGGTTGATCCACTGCGCCACGAGACAATCAGCGGTTGGCGGCCGCAATAGCCGGGCGCGCCGAGGCGGCCGCACTACCAGGTGCGCGTCGCTCCGGTTTCGAGTTTGGTGCCCGGGTGCCGCCAGCGCGGTTCCTTGTCGGCGGTGCGGCCGGTGACGTGCCGCAGGCCACGGATAACCGATCCGTACAGGCCTGACATCGTCGAAGAGACGTGCGCACCGGGTGGTTCGTCCATGAACGGCATGAACTTGTCGGGGAAGCCGGGCATCGTGCAGCCGATGCAGATTCCGCCTACGTTCGGACAGCCACCGATCCCGTTGATCCAACCCCGCTTGGGCACATTGCATTTCACGACCGGACCCCAACAGCCCAGTTTCACAATGCATTTCGGCGACCCGTATTCGGTCGCGAAATCGCCCTGCTCGTAGTAGCCGGCTCGGTCGCACCCCTCGTGTACAGACTGACCGAACAGCCACTTGGGCCGCAGCGCATCGTCAAGCGGAATCATCGGCGCCTGTTCCGTCGCCATGTAGAGCAGGTAGGTCAGCGTCTCGGCCATATTGTCAGGATGGGCTGGGCAGCCGGGAACGCAGACGATCGGGATGCCTGCCTTGCTCTTCCAATCCCATCCCAGATAGTCGGGCACACCCATTGCTCCGGTCGGGTTGCCTGCCATGGCGTGGATGCCGCCGTAAGTGGCGCAGGTACCGACCGCGACGACGGCGGTGGCCTTCGGTGTGAGTCGATCCAGCCATTCGCTGGTGGTGATGGGCTGACCGGTCGCCGGATTATTACCGAACCCGCACCAGTACCCTTCGTCCTTGATCTGCTCGTTGGGAATGGACCCCTCGACAACAAGGACGAACGGATCGATCTCTCCGCGTTCGGCCCTGAAGAACCACTCCAGAAAATCGTCTGCGCCGCCATTGGGGCCGCACTCGAAATCGATAAGGGGCCAGTGGACGGCGATCTTGGGCAGACCGGGAAGCGCGCCGAGCGCGATTTCCTCGATGCTGGGTTGGGTGGCCGCAGTCAGCGCCACCGAATCACCGTCACAACTCAACCCCGCGTTGATCCATAGAACGTGAATCAGCGCCTCTTCCGCTTTGACTGCTGCCTCGGTTGGCATGCGTCACAGCTTTCTGGGGCCGGGGCGGGCGGCCCCTAATCGCACGATGTGTTTGTGCGCCGGCTTCTTCAGCGCCAATTTCTGGGTTTACTCCCGAGCGAATGTCTTGTCAACGGGTCGTTGTGACATGGGGATGGTTTGCGCAAAGTTCGATCCAGTCGTACCAAGCGGCAGTACCATCGCCGGTCGTAGCAGATATGGGCAAAATTTCTGCGGTCGAGTTGATTGACCGGACAAACGTCCCAAAACGTTCAAGATCAAAGTCTACGTGAGGCAGTAAGTCGATCTTGTTCACGACGACCAGGCCCGCCACAGCAAACATGTGGGGATACTTCAGCGGCTTGTCCACACCCTCTGTCACGGAAATCACGACCAGTTTGCTGTATTCACCGAGATCGAACAGTGCGGGGCACACCAGGTTGCCGACGTTCTCGATGAACAACAGTGAGCTCGGGGTCGGCTTCAACGTGTCGAGCGCACGCCGCACCATCTCGGCGTCGAGGTGGCAACCCGCTCCCGTATTCACCTGTACCGCACGCGCACCGGCGGCGCGGATGCGTTCGGCATCGAGCAGTGTCTCCTGATCGCCTTCGATGACGCTGATGTCACGACGCCGTGCCAGCTCGCGGATCGTGCGCTCGAGCAGGGTTGTCTTACCCGCACCGGGCGAACTGGTGATGTTCAAAGCGAGGATCCTGCGCTCCGCGAGCCATGCGCGGTTCTGTTCGGCGATGAGGTCGTTTTTCGCGAGTACCTTCTGCTCGAGGGAGATCGTTTCGGTGTGGACGTGTTCGCGGTCATGATCGTGTGGATGGTGGTGCTGATGGTCGTGGTGGCCGTCGCCGGCCAGGGTGATCACCGCAGATTCGTCGCCGCAGCCGCACGTCGCACACATGGTCAGCTCACTTCCATCGAGAGGATCTTCAGGTCGCGCCCGGCCAGCACTTCCACATCGGCACTTCCGCAGGGGCACAACAAGATCAGGTCGCACAACTCGAATTGGTTTTCACAGGTGCGGCAGCGCGCTGCGCCGGGTTGCACGTTGAGATCGAGTCGGGCGCCGTCGGCCAGGGTGCCCTCGGTGGCCAGTTCAAAGCAGAACTGCATCGAGTCGGGTACGACGGCACACAGTGCACCGACCTCGACCTTGACGCTGTGCACGCGACGGCCGGCGGCGTGCTCACACACCGCGTCGACAACACTCTGCGTTATCGCCATTTCGTGCACGCGGGGCCCCGTTTCAGCCGGGATAGTTCACGATAGGACCGGCGCTGCCGAAGCGTCCAGCGTTCGGCTCAGGCGGTCACACCTGTGACCACCCGCCCGAGGAAGTCGACTTGATCGGCTTTGACCTGTGGGTGGTTGTAAATGTCAAAGTGGCCGTATGGGTAGCGGCGGAGTTCACCGCGTGGCGCCCGGTTGGCTGCCTTGATCGTCGACCCGGGCGGTGTCGTGGTTTCGTTCTCGCAGACGCACACCAGCAACGGCATGGTCAGCCGCGGTGCCTTTGGGCCCGGCCGGTAGAACGCGAACCGCAACATCAAGTGCGCGGCGAATTCGTTGCGCCACAATGACTCCGGCTGAACGATTGCCTCAAAGCCGGGCTTGGCATCGGCCGCCGTCATCGCCGCCACGGTGCCTGGCTCGCCGACGGCCGCTGCCAGCTGGGGTGGACGGCCCCGCCAGCCGCGCAACTGATCGCGGAGACCAGCAAGTGTTAGACGGACGGCGTTCTTCAACGGCACCTGCATCAGTGCGGGGATCGCATCAGTGAAGGGCGCCTGGGAGATCACCGCCGCGATGCGGGGATCGCCCGCTGCGACGGCCAAAACGTGGCCGCCGCTGAATGACGAGCCCCACGGGACGATTCGGTCGGGGTCGATTCCGTCGAGCCGGCGGGCCCAGGCGACGGCTGCGCGGTAATCGTCGTGCTGGCGGCTGATGTCGAGCAGTTGGCGCGGCTCGCCGGTCGACGCGCCGAAGTGCCGGTAGTCGAATAGGACGACGGCGAAGCCGGCGTCACGGAACGCTTCGGCGTAGGCGGGAAGCCCGTCGTCGCGGATGGCGGAAAGCCATGGGCCATGACGACGCAGGGCAGGTCGCCTTGGGTCGACTCGGGGCGGTAGAGATAGGCGGCAAGCTGCTCGCCGTGAGACGGGATACGGACATCTTCTGGCGTGGCCATGGTGCCGAAGCTACGCCTGCGAACTGCTCCTTTTTGAGCATCGGGCGATGATTTTCGGTGGGCTTGCAATCGCACGGCGTGTCTACTTGAGTCGAACAAGTGTTCGTCTAATGTGGGCAGTGTTCGACGGCTAGATGCTGGTCAGGCCGACTTGTCGGTGGCTGCCTCTAGCGTCACGGCCAACTGATCGAAAACCGATCACCGAACAACTAGACCATCGAAAGAGGGACGGAGACCACCCCATGAGTCAGGCACCTGACCGCGAGAAAGCCCTCGAGCTGGCTCTCGCGCAGATCGAAAAGAATCACGGCAAAGGCTCGGTGATGCGGCTCGGCGAAGAGGTGCGCCAGCCGATCTCCGTCATCCCCACCGGCTCCATCGCCCTTGACGTGGCGCTCGGCATCGGCGGCTTGCCGCGCGGCCGGGTCGTCGAGATCTACGGCCCGGAATCCTCCGGTAAGACGACCGTCGCGCTACACGCGGTGGCCAACGCTCAGGCCGCCGGCGGCATTGCCGCGTTCATCGATGCCGAGCATGCGCTGGATCCGGAATACGCTAAGAAGCTCGGCGTTGACACCGACTCCCTGCTGGTGAGCCAGCCGGACACCGGTGAGCAGGCGCTGGAGATCGCCGACATGCTGATCCGCTCCGGTGCGCTGGACATCCTAGTCATCGACTCGGTCGCCGCCCTGGTGCCGCGGGCCGAGATCGAAGGCGAGATGGGGGACAGTCACGTCGGCCTGCAAGCACGACTGATGAGCCAGGCGTTGCGGAAAATTACTGGCGCGCTGAGCAATTCGGGCACAACCGCGATCTTCATCAACCAGCTCCGTGAAAAAATCGGAGTCATGTTCGGAAGTCCTGAAACAACAACGGGCGGAAAGGCTTTGAAGTTTTACGCTTCAGTTCGCTTGGACGTCAGGCGAATTGAAACGCTCAAGGACGGCACCGACGCGGTGGGCAACCGCACCCGGTGCAAGGTCGTCAAGAATAAGTGTCTCGCAGAGGGCACTCGGATCTTTGATCCGGTCACCGGTACAACGCATCGCGTTGAGGATGTTGTCGATGGGCGGAAGCAAATTCATGTCGTGGCCGCGGCCAAGGACGGAACGCTGCATGCGCGGCCCGTGGTGTCCTGGTTCGACCAGGGAACGCAGGACGTGATTGGGTTGCGGATCGCCGGTGGCGCAACCGTGTGGGCGACACCCGATCACAAGGTGCTGACAGAATACGGCTGGCGTCAGGCCGGGGAACTCCGCAGGGGAGACCGGGTGGCGCAACCGCGACGCTTCGATGGATTCGGTAACAGCGCGCCGATTTCGGCGGATCATGCGCGGCTGCTCGGCTATCTGATCGGGGATGGCTACGTGGGGGGTAAGACTCCGGTCAACTTCATCAATGTTGAGCAGGCACTCATCGATGACGTGACGCGAATCGCTGCGACGCTCGGGTGTGCAGCCCATCCGCAGGGGCGGATCTCACTTGCGATCACTCATCGACCTGGTGAGCGCAACGGTGTCCTAGACCTTTGTCGGCGGGCCGGTATTCACGGCAAGCTCGCGTGGGAGAAGACGATTCCGAGCTGGTTCTTCGAACCAGATATCGCTGCCGATATCGTCGGCAATCTCCTCTTCGGCCTGTTCGAGAGTGATGGCTGGGTGAGCCGGGAACAGACCGGGGCTCTTCGGGTCGGTTACACGACGACCTCGGAACAGCTCGCACACCAGATTCATTGGCTGCTACTGCGATTCGGCATCGTGAGCACCGTTCGAGATTACGATCCGACCCAAAAGCGGCCGAGTATCGTCTACGGCCGACGTGTCCAGAGCAAGCGCCAAGTGTTCGAGGTCCGCGTCTCGGGTATGGAGAACGTCACGGCATTCGCGGAATCAGTTCCCATGTGGGGGCCGCGTGGTATCGCCCTTACCCGGGCGATTCCAGAAGCTGCGCAGGGGCGGCGACGTGGATCGCAGGCGACATATCTGGCCGAGGAGATGACCGACGCCGTGCTGAACTACCTTGACGAGCGGGGCGTGACCGCGCAGGAAGCCGCAGCCATGATCGGCGCAGGCGCCGGGAACCCTCGTGGCGGAATGAAGCAGGTCTTGGGTGCCAGCCGTCTCCGTCGGGATCGTGTGCAGGCGCTCGCGGACGCCTTGGATGACAAGTTCCTGCATGATGTGCTGGCAGAAGAACTCCGGTACTCAGTGATCCGAGAAGTGCTGTCAACGCGGCGGTTACGGACGTTCGACCTCGAGGTCCAGGAACTGCACAATCTCGTCGCGGAAGGGGTCGTCGTGCACAACTGCTCGCCGCCGTTCAAGCAGGCCGAGTTCGACATTCTCTACGGCAAGGGCATCAGCAGGGAGGGCTCGCTGATCGATATGGGCGTGGATCAGGGCTTTATCCGCAAGTCCGGTTCGTGGTTCACCTATGAGGGTGAGCAGCTCGGTCAGGGCAAGGAGAACGCCCGCAATTTCCTGATCG
>JAJKIB010000071.1 GCA_021154745.1 Mycobacterium sp. | reverse complement strand
CTTTGACTCAATATTCATCGTGCCTTAATTGCGCGACGTGCGCTTTGCAGCACCGAAGCCGGTTTCAGCCCCTACCAAAGAGCACATTTGAGCCGTTACGATGCCGGTTGCGATCGCGGGGGGCTGTCTTGAAAATCATATCGTATCGCCACCAAGGGAAGTCCGGGGTAGGTGTCGCGGCCGGCGCCAACGGCGTCATTGCCTTGTCGAAGGCTGCCCTTGCCCTGCCTGACGACCTGCGTAAGATTTTGCAGGTTGATCCGACGCTCGCGACGGTTCGCGCGGCGGCCACCGGGAAACCTGCGGACCTTTCGCTCAACGATATCGAATTCGACCCGGTCATCCGCGAACCGCACGCCACCTGGGCGCTCGCACTCAACTACAAACTTCATATCGAAGAGACCGGACTGACAACCTCGCTGGAATTTCCGCAGATTTTCCTGCGCATGCCGATTTGCCAGGTCGGGCACAAGATGCCGCTTTGGGCGCCCAGCCCAAAAATTGCCGAGGCTTACGATTATGAAGGCGAGCTCGCTGTCGTCATCGGCAAGCCCGGACGCTTCATCAAGCGCGAGCAGGCGTTCGACCATGTCGCGGGCTACTCTTGCTACAATGAAGGTTCGGTGCGCGAGTACCAGGGCCACAACCGCCAATTCGGCCTGGGCAAGAATTTCGAACGCTCCGGCAGCTTCGGGCCCTGGCTGATGACCCCGGATGAATTCGGCGACCCGGCCGATCACACGCTGATCACGCGGCTGAACGGCATCGAGCGGCAACGTGCCAAGATGTCGGGCATGCTTTTCGATGTGCCGCGGATCATCGAATACTTGTCCGAGGGCTACACGTTGCAGCCGGGCGATGTCATCGTCACTGGCTCACCCGGCGCCTTGCCGTTGCGGCCGGGTGAGAAGCCCGAGAAGCCGGTTGGAAAAGTCATTGTCGAGGGCCAGCTCCACATGCGCCCCGGCGACGTCTGCGAGGTCGAGGAGGCGCTGCCTGATCTTGGGATCGCTCAGGCCGGCGTTGACCTCTTTGTTGAGCCTTTCGACGATTTCGGCGGGCGTGTCTTTGGGAGCCGAGATTCCATACCAGCCGCCCGCGTCGTAGCCGGGCAGGAATTCGTCGATGGCCGGCACGTCCGGCAAGACCTCCTGCCGCTTGGTGGTGGTCACCGCCAAGGCACGCAACTGGCCGGACCTGATGTAAGGCAGCGTCGACGGCAGAACCCCGAACATCACCTGAATCTGTCCAGCAATCAGATCGGCGACAGCGGTCGGCTCGCCGCGGTAGGCGACGCGAGTAAGGGTGATGCCGGCCATCATCTTGAACAGCTCCGTCGCGACGGTTTGCGGCGTGCCATTTCCAGTCGACACCACATTGATCTTGCCCGGATTGGCTTTGGCATGCGCGATGAATTCAGGAATCGTCTTCGCAGGAAACGATGGATTGACCTCGAGCGCCATGGGGATCCGTCCAATGCCTGCCACCGGGGCCGCGTCGAGCGCAAAATTGAAGCGAAGATTGTCGTACAGCGACGCGTTGATGGCGTTGGTCGACATGGCGAGAAGCAGCGAGTAGCCGTCGGCCGGCGCACGAATGGCCGCCTCGGTGGCGATGTTGCCGCTGGCGCCTGGCCGATTGTCGATGACGAATTGCTGGCCCAGCCGCTCCGACAGCCAGTCTGCCATCACGCGGGCGATGATGTCCGGCGCGCTGCCGGCCGGGACCTGAACGATCAGCCGCACCGGCCGCGCCGGATACGATTGCGCCCAAACCGGATGCGACACTGCGGGCAGCCCCACAGCGCCCGCGGCCAGACGCAAGAATTGCCGACGGGGCAGTTTCATGCCGATCCCCCCGATCAAGCTTGCGACAGGTTATCGAATTCTCATGGTTGATGGAATCCTAAATCCGACCGCCAAAAAATGCCGCTAAATTTCAGATGATTTTCATCCGGTCGGAGTACACCCCCAGCAACAAACTCGGGGGCACAAGCGGGGTTGTCGTGATGACCAGATCAATTCTCTCTCAATTTGCGAAGACACTGCGCGACTTCCGGAGCGCTTCCCGCGGCAACATCACCGTGATGTTCGCGCTCTCGCTTGTTCCGGTCACCGGCGCGGTCGGAGCAGCCGTCGATTACAGCCAATCCAATTCGATCAGAGCGGCCATGCAGGCGGCAGCCGACTCCGCCGCGCTCGGCGGCATCACATCCGCATCCACGCAGACCCCGGCGGTGGTGAGTTCCACGGCGGTGGGCATGTTCAACGCGTCGTTCAGTCGAACCGGCGTGACGCCCTCCTCCGCCGCAAACTACGACTCCACAAGCGGCATCCTGACGGTGACGGCCGCGGCGAGTTACACGCCGCAGTTCATGAAGCTCGCCGGCGTCTCGACCATGCACATCTCGGTCACGTCGAAGGCGAAGCTGGGCGGCTCACAAACGTGGCCGGTCTGCGTTCTCGTTACCAATCCCAACTCAAACCATACGTTGCTGGTGCAAAGTGGTGCATCGATCGATTTCACCAACTGCATGGTTCAGGTCAACACCGCAAACTGGGATGCGGTCGAGGCCCGCGACACGTCCTACATCCACTCGACCAACGGCGTGAATTGCTTCACCGGCGATATTCACTACGGCGACGTGGTGCCGCCCAAGCAGGCAACCTGCGCCATGTTGCCGGACCCCTACGCTTCCTATGTGGTGCCGAACAACAATCCTTGCACCTATACCAACAAACAGGTGAACAACACGACCGCCGCGCTGACGCCGGGAACGTACTGCGGCGGCCTCAAGATCTCTGGCACCTCGACTGTGACGCTCTCGCCTGGGATCTATTACATTCAGAACGGCGACTTCACGATCGCCAACAGCGCCAACGTGACCGGCAATGGCGTGACGTTTCTGATCAGCGGGCAGAACAGCAATCTGAATTTCACCACGAGCGGCACGATCACGATGTCGCCGTACACCGACTCGAGTGCAGGCCAGTGGGCCGGAATGCTGTTCTTCTGGGATCAGCCCTCGACCAGCAAAGGTTCGACGGAGACCTTCTCTAATGGCACCATGACCTTTTCGGGCATCATGTACTTCGTCGGCCAGACACTTGCCATTTCGAACAATGCAAATGTCACGGTCACCACCGGCTCAATCATCGCCGACATGATCCTGCCGAACAAAGGACATCTGACCCTGACCGGAACGACGAATTCGCCCACAGCCGCCCAGCAGGCGATGAAAAAGAAGATCACCAGCAACACACCCACACTGGTGCAGTGAAGACAGCCGCTAGTCACCCGACGCGGCGATTGGGAACAGGGCCGACGCCAGCGCTTTCAGGGTTTCGCTGAGTTCGACGGGACGTTCGCCGTCCCGTCGCTGCAAATAGCGGTGCGTTTCATCGGTGTGTCGTTCGGACAGGTCGGCAGAATTCACCACAGCCGAGAGTAGCTCGCTGCTGGTCGCGCTGATGAGTTGCATGGCGATCTCCTGTGCCACTTGCCACTCCCATTCCGCCCATCATCACATAGTCCCAGGGGGCGAAATTCTGAAGTGCGAAAAGTCACAGAGGTGCACTCGACGCCGACAAACGCGGCCACGACGTTGAACCCAATCGCGCCTTGACGCGTCAAACGGGCAAGCAAGCAAGAAACCTGCAAACAAGCCCGGGTGCGCTTATGTTGGCGGCGTCCCGGGCTTTTGCACGACGGCGCGCATCATCCAGCCCGTCCGCCTGAGAAACTCCGCGTTGCTATCAGTCGACCTTGATGCCGAGCTTTTCGACAATCGGTGCCCAGAACGCGATATCTTTTTCGAGACTTTGCCGGAATTTTTCGGGCGTCGTATCGCTGCTGACCTCGAAGCCCGATTCCATCAACCTCTGCTGATACGCCTTGTCGGCGAGCGCCGTGCGGGTCGCCTGTGCGATCTGCTCGATGATCGCCTTCGGTGTCTTGGCCGGCGCTGCAATCCCAATCGTCCCCACGTTCGTGACTCCCGGAAATCCTTGCTCGGCCGCGGTCGGGATGTCGGGCGCGCCCGCAAGTCGCGTCGGATTGGTCAAAGCGAGCATTCGAATCTTGCCAGTGCGATGCATTTCGAGCGTCTGACCCGTCACGCCCACGACGGAGAGCGTAACCTGGCCTCCGATGAGGTCGACGAGAACGGGCCCGGCGCCGCGGTACGGCACCTGCACAAGGTTCGGCAAGTCGGCCTGATCCCTGAACATTTCGTATGTCAGATGGTTCACCGTGCCGGCACCATTATGGGCAAAATGAACCTTGTCGGGATTCGACTTGGCGTAAGCTGCGAGCTCCTTCAGGTCTCGCGCCGGCACGGAAGGATGGACCACGATGCCGAGCACCACCGCGGCGATGCCCGAGATCGGGTCGATGTCCTTCACCGGATCATAGAGTGGCCTCGCCTTGATGAGCGCTTCGTTGATATGCGTCAGCGTTCCTGCCGTCAGCAGCGTGTAGCCGTCCGGCTGAGCGCGCGCCACGGCTGCCGACCCAATCGATGCACCGCCGCCGCCAATGTTCTCGACGACGACCGTACCGAGAAGCGACTTCATTTTCTCCGACCACGGCCGAGCGATGAGGTCGTATGCCCCGCCCGGTGGGAACGGGGCGACGAGCCTGATCTGCCTCGAAGGATACGCTTGTGCCCGCGCCATGCGCGGCATGGCCGACAGCGCAGCAGCGCCCGCGAATAAATCGAGAAATTCTCGGCGGAGAAGTTTCATTCCAGTCCCTCCGCGGTCTGCGGTCCAACTGGGACGGCTGCGAATAGACTAGTACCTCTCGCAAGGTTGCGAAAGCGGCGGTATCAGTCAGTCCTAGAACTATCAAAGCGATAGGGCTTGCCGTACCGCAGTCGCTGCTTATCGCGGCCGACGAGATTGTCCAATCGGTCTGGTTCGGCTTCGCGCCTAGTTGCTGCGCGCATCCCATCCAACACTGCGACCAGTACCTAAGTACTGGTTCAAATTACGTGCTGGGGACTGCTTTTTGCGCAGAGTTTGCGCTCTGTTTTCAATTGTTTCGGAGAGAATCCCGTCTTTCCTGCCTGACGGCACGGCAGTACTTCTGCCTGATACCGGAACGGCGCCGGAATGTAGAGGTTCATGCAACGCCATTGGAGCTCAGCATGACCCACCCCCAACCAGCCGCGCGTGAAATGCGCCGCATGAAAATAACTCCGTAGTGGCGTGGCCGTTGTTTAGGCCGATACCCCACCAAACCAACGCACCCCGTTCCAACCTGTTCACAGCTCATGCGCATCCGCGCTGCGGCTAACATCTGAAAGGACCATGCCCATGGCTATCAAAGCTAAGTTTTCTCCCGGCGCCGGCTCGCTGTCAGTATTCGGAGACGGCCACGACAACACCATCACGACGAGTCGCGATGCGGCTGGACGAATTCTTGTGAATGGCGGGGCTGTTCCGGTCGATGGCGGCACACCCACCGTCGGCAATACGTCCCTGATTCAGGTGTTCGGCCAGGATGGCAACGACACCATCGCGCTCGACGAGGCCAACGGCGCTCTGCCTGCAGCCCAGCTGTTCGGCGGTGCGGGCAACGATACGCTGACCGGTGGCTCGGGCAACGATCAGCTGTTCGGTGGCGCGGGCAACGATGTCATCCTCGGCAAAGGCGGTGATGACCTGCTGTTCGGCGGCGCGGGCAATGACACGCTGACCGGCGGCGCGGGCAACGATCAGGTGTTTGGCGAAGCCGGCAACGACCGCATGATCTGGAACCCGGGCGACGGCAGCGATCTGTTCGAGGGTGGTGACGGTACCGACACTGCCGAGGTCAATGGCGGCAACGGCGCCGAGACATTCAGCATCACGGCGAACGGCACGCGCGTGCGTTTCGATCGTATCACCCCGGCACCGTTCTTTCTCGACATCGGCACCACTGAGAACCTCGTTGTCAACGCCGGCGGCGGCGACGACACCATCACCGCCGGAAACGGTCTCGCCACTCTCATCCAGCTCACCATCGACGGCGGCACCGGCAACGACAGCATTACCGGCGGCGACGGAAACGACACGTTGATCGGCGGCGATGGTAACGACCTCATCGTCGGCGGGCGCGGCAACGACAACGCGCTGCTCGGCACCGGCAATGACACGTTTGTCTGGAACCCGGGCGACGGCAGCGATGTCGTCGACGGAGGCGACGGCTTCGACGCGTTGCAATTCAACGGCGCCAACATCAGCGAGAATGTCACCATCGCCGCCAATGGCGGCCATGCAGTGCTGACCCGCGACATCGCCGCCATCACCATGGACCTCGACAATATCGAGCGCATTGCGTTCGAGGCCCTGGGCGGCGCCGACAACATCGCGGTCAACGATCTCAGCAAGACCGATGTGCAGCAGGTTGAAATCGACCTCTCGGCAACGCCGCATAGCGGCGTGGGTGACGGATCAGCCGACACTGTGACGGTCACGGGCACGGCGGACGCCGATCACGTCACCGCCGCAAACAACGGCGGTACGATCACCGTCGACGGATTGCCCGCGCAGGTGACGATCGACGGCGCCGAAGCCACCAACGATACGCTTCTCATCAACACCCTTGGCGGCAACGACACCGTCGATGCCTCGACGATCCTGGTCAAGACCACGATCGATGGCGGTGCCGGCGACGACACCATCATCGGAGGCCAAAACGCCGATATGCTGATCGGCGGCGACGGCAACGACACGATCACCGGCGGTCGCGGCAATGACGTGGCGCGGCTTGGTAACGGCAACGACACGTTCATCTGGAACCCAGGTGACGGCAGCGACACGGTCGAAGGTCAGGCCGGCACCGACACGCTCGTGTTCAACGGCGCGAACATCGACGAAAAGATCGACATCTCGGCCAACGGCTCGCGTACGAGGCTGTCCCGCGACGTCGGCACCGTCGTCATGGATCTCAACGGCGTCGAGCGCATTCAGCTCGCCGCGTTGGACGGCGCCGACACCATCACGGTCAACGACCTGACCGGCACCGGCGTTACGCAGGTTGCGCTCGACCTGTCGGTGACGCCGGGGGGCGCAGGCGACGGCAAGCCGGACACCGTAATCGCTAATGGCACCGCCACCGACGATAACATCAGCGTGGTCGGCACCGGCTCGTCGATCAGCGTCAACGGGCTCGCCGCGCAACTGACGATCAGCGGCGCGGACAGCAGCGACTCGCTCGTCGTCAACGGGCTTGCCGGCGACGACAGGATCGACGCGTCCAAGCTCAGTGCTGGTGCGGTCAACGTCACGCTCAATGGCGGTGACGGCAATGACAGCATCATCGGCAGTGCCGGGAACGACCTCGTCATCGGCGGGCGCGGCAACGATACGGCCACGCTCGGCGCCGGCGACGACACGTTCGTCTGGAATCCGGGCGATGGCAGCGACACGGTCGATGGGCAGGCGGGCGTCGACACGCTCCTGTTCAATGGCGCCAACATCGCCGAGAAAATCGACATCTCGGACAATGGCGGGCGGGCGAGGCTCACCCGCGACATCGCCGGCATCACCATGGATCTCGACAACGTTGAGACGATCGATCTCAATACGTTGGGCGGTACGGATACGGTCACGGTCAACGATTTGACCAACACCGACGTCCACCAGGTCAACATCGACCTGGGTGTCAACGGCGTCGGCGACGGTTCCGCGGACACGGTCATCATCAACGCGACCAGCGGCGACGATGTCATCGTGCTGACCAACAACAACGGTGTGGTCACGGTGTCGGGCCTCGCCACCACGACGACAATCTCCGGATTCGACGCGAACGACCGGATCGTCATCAATGGTCTCGGCGGTGACGACGTCATCGAGGCGACCGGACTGAACGGCATGCTGCTCACCGCCAATGGCGGCGACGGCGACGACATCCTGATCGGCAGCCACGGCAACGACACGCTCAGCGGCGGCCCGGGAGACGACGTGCTGATCGGCAATGGCGGCATCGACGTGCTCGACGGTGGACCTGGCAATAACACCACCATCAACGCCGCCACGACCGCTCCCGCCAGCGTCGCTTTGCTGAGCCAGGCCATGGCTTCGAGCTTCGTTCCGTCGGGAGTTGGCCAGGGCGAAGCGCCGATCGCGGACCCCGCGTCAAGCCAGCCGCCGCTGCTGGCGCAGCCGCACGCCTGAAGCAGCAGCGACCTGGAGAACGCACGTGAACAGCGAGGCCGACAACGCGAGACCAGTCGATGCTGGACTCGAAGCGCTCGTGACGATGCTGCGTCTCCTCGGCGTTGCGGCCGATGCCGGACAGATCCGGCACCGGCTGGGCACAAACAAGATTGGCGCACCGGAGATGATCCGGTGCGCCAAAGGTCTCGGGCTCAAGGCACGGGCCCATCGGACCGACTGGTCGAGGCTTGCAAGAACGCCGTTGCCCGCCATCGCAAGCTTGAGCGACGGAGGGTTTATCGTGGTGGCCAAGGCCGCCGAAGACAAGGTTCTGGTTCAGTCGCCGCAGACGCGGCGGCCTGTGCTGATGACGCGCGACGAGTTCGTCGCGATCTGGGACGGCCAGCTCGTCATGATTGTGCGTCGGGCCGGGCTATCGGACGTCACGCGCCGTTTTGACATCACCTGGTTTCTGGGAGCGATCCACAAATATCGACATCTGCTGAGCGAGGTTCTGGTCGCGTCGTTCTTCCTGCAGCTGTTCGCACTGGTCTCGCCGCTGTTCTTCCAGGTGGTCATCGACAAGGTGCTGGTGCATCAGGCGTTGAGCACCCTCGACGTGCTGGTCGTCGGCCTGGTGGTGATCTCGGCCACCGAGACCATTCTGGGCATCCTGCGGACCTATCTGTTCGCCCATACCACCAACCGCATCGATGTCGAACTTGGCGCGCGCCTCTTTCACCATCTGCTGGCTTTGCCAATGGCCTACTTTCAGGCGCGACGCGTCGGCGATTCGGTGGCGCGGGTGCGCGAACTGGAAAACATTCGCAATTTTCTCACCAGCTCGGCGCTGACCCTGATCATCGACCTGTTCTTCACCTTCGTGTTTCTGGGAGTGATGTTTTACTATTCGCCGCTGCTCACGTGGATCGTGTTCGGCTCGTTTCCGGTTTACATCGCGATCTCGTCAGGCGTGACGCCATTGTTCCGGCGACGGCTCGACGAGAAATTCCGGCGCGGTGCCGAAAACCAGGCCTTCCTGGTCGAGAGCGTCACCGGGATTGAGACGCTCAAGGCGATGGCCGTCGAACCGCAGATGCAGCG
>JAJKIB010000070.1 GCA_021154745.1 Mycobacterium sp. | reverse complement strand
TTCACCAATGGCCTGGTCGCCGAGCGCGTTTCGTACTTCGACTCCACGCCGCTGATCGGCAAGCTGGTCGCCCGCCCGGCCGGGTGGGATCGGCTGGTGCGGATCGGTTCGCAGCTGTTCCGGCGCTAACGGCGATCAAAGCGGCCGAACCGCAACGATCGACGGGGGCCGCGGATGTCGACCGATCCGCACACCACCTTGCCGGTGAGGATGACGTGCGGTCTGCCCTCGGCGGGTGCGTCCTTACGGTGATCGTGCGCGCTGCCGACGATGACCTCGACGTCATCGATCGAGGCGCTCGCGCCGTCGGGTAGCCGCAGGTCCAGCCCGCCGAACTTCATGTCGAGTTCGACGACCACCATCGGGCCCGCGAAGCGTGCCCGTGTCAGGTCCAGATCGACCGAACCCATCCGGCGGTGCAGGGCCAACCGCGTCGGCACGATCCACTCTCCCTGGCGCTTGAGTGAGCCAAGCACCCCTCGCAGCTCCACCCGATCGGTGGCCGAAGTCACGATCGCCGCAGGACCGGGCAGGTCGAAGACGAGGGCATCAAGGTCGGAATGCAGCCGCGCCTGCGACACCAGCGCCGAGCGTTCCTCGAACTCGTCGATGTCGATCAGCCCGAGCGCGACAGCGTTGTGCAGCCTGCGCAACGTGCCGTTGCGGTCCGCATCCGAGATGCGCATCGCGTATTCGTGGTTGATATCCGCCATAGCCCTCTGCGGACAGGCTACTCACGCCAGGTAGTCGGGCGGCAGCTGATCAAACATGCCCTTGAGCATCCGCACCGCATACTCCGAAGACCCGCCCCCGACGATCAGGGCGGCGAACGCCATGTCCCCGCGGTAGCCGGCGAACCACGAGTGCGAACCGCCTTCGAATTCGGCCTCACCGGTCTTGCCGCGTATCTCGCCCGAGGACTGCAGATCCTTGGCGGTGCCGTTGGTGACCACCAGCCGCATCATCGGCCGCAGCCCGTCGAGCATCTTCGGCGTGATCGGTGTGCGGTCTCCGGTGACGACCGCGGGGCGGCCCTCGATCAGTTGCGGCACAGGCGTTTTCCCGGCCGCCACCGTCGCTGCCGCCATCGCCATCCCGAACGGGCTGACCAACACCTTGCCCTGACCGAAGCCGTCCTCAGTGCGCTCGGCGAGGTTAACCGTCGGCGGCACCGAGCCAGACACCGTGTTGATGCCCTCGATCTGGTAATCCGGGCCGATCCCGTACTGCGCGGCGGCCATCGTCAGCCCGCGCGGCGGCATTCTGCTCGCAAGTTCGGCGAAGGTGGTGTTGCACGAACTCGCGAACGCGCGTGACATCGGCACCGTGCCGAGGTCGAAGCCGCCGTAGTTCGGGACGGTGCGATGGCCGATGTCCATCGTGCCGGGGCAGGCAAGAAGCGTGTTCGGTGTGGCCATGTCGCGGTCGATGGCCGCGCCCGCGGTGATGATCTTGAACGTCGACCCCGGCGGGTACAGGCCGGCGGTGGCCAGCGGTCCCTCGCCGTCGGCGGCCGCGTTTTGCGCGACGGCCAGGATCTCACCCGTCGACGGCTTGATCACCACGATCATCGCCTTCTTCCCAGTGCCGTTCACGGCGCCCTGCGCCGCGTTCTGCACGGCCCGATCCAGGCTGATCGTGACCGACGGTGCCGGAGCGCCCGGTACTTCGTTGAGCACGTCGACGTCGGCGCCGTTCTGGTTGACGCTGACCACACGCCACCCGGCGGCGCCGTCGAGTTCGTCGACCACCGCGGTCTTGACCTGGCTGACGATGTCGGGTGCGAACGAATCGTCAGTGGGCAACAGTTCGGCCTGCGGCGTGACCACCACCCCGGGCAGCGCCGCGATCGCGCCGGCCACCCGGTCGTGATCGGACTGGCGCAGCGTGATGAGGCTCAGCGGGTCCTTCGACGAGCTGGCCTGCTCCGCGAGCAGCTGCGGGTCCAACGCGTTGTCGAACGGCCGCAGCGCATCTGCCACGGCCCGCGCGGTCGGCATCAACGCGCCGCCGGCTGACTTCGCGTCCAGCGCATAGTGATACAGGTTGCCGGGCACCAGCACGTCGGTGCCGCCTCGCTCGTTGACGGACGCTCGGCGCGGCGGGTCGGCGCGCAGCGCGAAGGTCTGGTGTTCGCCGAGCCGCGGATGCAACCCGGTGGCGCTCCAGCGGACCTCCCACTTGCCCTCGTCGCGGACCATGTTCAGTTGCCCGTCGTAGGTCCACGTCCGGTTCTTCGGCAGGTGCCAGGTGTAGCGGTACGCGATGCTGCCGGTGTCCTCGGCGTACTTGGAGCCCAGAATCTGCGCGTCCAACCGGACCGCCTGCAGACCGGCCCACGCCTCGTTGAGGGCGGCCCGCGCGTCGGCGGGCTTGTCGCTGAGGTCGGCGGCGGCCCCGGTGTCGCCGGTGGCCAGCGCGGCGAAGAACTTCTCGGCGACGGGTTCGGGTCCATTCGGTTTGGGCGTGCATGCAGTGACAAACCCGAGAGTCGTCGCCACGACCATCGCAACCGTCAGGCTTGCCGTCACTCGTGAGACTAAAGATGCCATTGGGGCTGATGTTACGAACCCGAGACCTTCAATTCGCGGAGGCGCACCGATTTCTGCCGCAGGGTCGTGATTCGGCAGCAAGCACGGCCCTCAGGCAGAACTGGCGAAAGGGCGACCTAGGCCCCGGCGGCCGGCGCCCGGACCACCAGCGGCACCGCCGGGAAGTACGCGGCCATCTCCGAACGCGACTTGCGCAGCGCGGCCGTGCCATACCCCAGCTTGCGGAATTCAGGGTGAATCCAGATGCGGACATTGACCTCGCCGCCGGCCAGCTCGCCGAAGACCATGCCGATCTTGTCCGATCCGTCGATCGCCACCAGCCACACCGCCTCTTCGGCGTCGACCCGGCTCACGGCGGCGCGAATCTCGTCGTCGAGGTCACCGGCGGGCGCACCGGATCCGTCGCCCGCCGCGCGCACATCGTCGGTGCGGGCGGCGAAGATGTCGCGGTCCTTTTCCGCTGCGAACGGCCGCAGCACCAGGTTCTGGCCCGTGCTCGCCAGCTGCTCGATAAAGCTGAGCTGGCTGTTCAGATCCTCGAGTTCTGCGGCGATCCTGCGGCGCGACACCTTGGTGAGCCGGTCGAAGGACAACCTGAGCACCGCTTCGGCAGCGACCAGCGACGTGCCGAGCGCCGTCGCGATCGATTCGATGGCGGCGTCGTAATCCTCGGATTCCACAACGACATCGAGCATCTCGTGTCGCCGTTCGAGCGCGCGGACCAAGGCGTCGGCGATCTCCCTGCGTGCGACTGTGCGGTCGGGGTCGGTCATGCTGTGAAGGGTAACCACCCGGCCAGCGGCCTACCCGGCAGTACGCTCCTTTCGGCAGGATCGCGGCCACCGCGGCGCGACGTACCGTGGTCTACACGGCATCCGCTGCTAATCCAGCAGGACGGTCGCGAAACTGCCGACCTGGTTGAACCCGATGCGTGCATAAGTGGCCCGCGCGACGGTGTTGAAGCTGTTGACATAGAGGCTTGCGATGCGTCCGCTGCGCAGTACCGCCGACGCCAGCGTCGCGGTGCCCGCCGTGCCGATGCCGCGTCCGCGCCAATCGGGATGCACCCACACGCCCTGGATCTGCCCGACAGACGGCGACTGCGATCCGACCTCGGCCTTGAAGACGACCTGGCCGCGCTCGAAGCGGGCCCACGCGCGGCCCGCGGCAATCAGGCCCGCGACCCGCCGCCGGTAGCCGCGTCCGCCGTCACCGATGCGCGGATCGACACCGACCTCGCCGATGAACATGTCGATGGCCGCCACCAGATAGGCGTCGAGTTCGTCGACCCGAACCGGGCGCACGGCCGGGTCGATCGGCGATTGCGGCGCTGTGCTCAACGCCATCAGCGGCTGATCGTCGCGCACATCGCGCGCCGGGCCCCACGCGTGCTCGAGGCGCCGCCACATCGGTATCACGAATTCGGAGCGGCCCACCAGCGACGAACAGCGGCGCGCGGTGCTCATCGCCTTGTCCGCGAACGCATTCAGATCATGGAGGTCGCCACGCAGTGGAATGAGGTTCGCGCCCGCGAAGCACAGTGATTCGCTGGCCCGCCGCCGCGTCCAGAGCTCACCGCCGATCGCGGACGGCTCGATACCATGCTCGGCGACCCGCGAAGCGACCATGCAGGAACCGACGGGATCGTCGTCGAGAACCTGGCGAACCGCCGTGGCGTCACGGACCACTGACACCCGTCGCTCGTCGACGAGGCGAAATAGCGGCGGAGCCGACATGGAGGGTCTTTCTGCGGAAACCTGACGATCGGTGACCCTGCTCACAGGGTCATGCCTAGCTTACGGTCACAACCGGCGAACCGCTCGCACTTGATTCGTCGCCACGCTCGTCAGCAATTCGCATGGCCTCTTCGATCAAAGTCTCGACGATCTGCGCCTCCGGCACCGTCTTGATCACCTCGCCCTTGACGAAGATCTGCCCCTTGCCGTTTCCGGACGCCACACCGAGGTCTGCTTCACGCGCCTCGCCGGGACCGTTGACGACACAACCCATCACCGCCACGCGCAACGGAATTTCCATGCCCTCCAGGCCGGCGCTGACTTCGTTGGCCAGCGTGTAGACGTCGACCTGTGCGCGCCCGCATGACGGGCACGACACGATCTCCAGCCTGCGCGGCCGCAAATTCAGCGACTCCAGGATCTGGTTGCCGACCTTGACCTCTTCGATCGGCGGCGCCGAGAGCGACACCCGGATCGTGTCGCCGATCCCCCGCGACAGCAGGGCACCGAACGCGACCGCGGACTTGACCGTGCCCTGGAAGGCCGGACCGGCCTCGGTGACGCCGAGGTGCAGCGGGTAGTCGCACTGGGCGGCCAGTTGCTCGTACGCGGCGACCATGACCACCGGGTCGTTGTGCTTGACGCTGATCTTGATGTCGCCGAAGCCGTGCTCCTCGAACAGCGACGCCTCCCACAGCGCGCTTTCCACCAGTGCCTCGGGGGTGGCCTTGCCGTACTTGGCCATGAACCGCTTGTCGAGCGATCCGGCGTTGACGCCGATGCGGATCGGGATGCCCGCCGCACCCGCCGCCTTGGCCACCTCGGCGACTCGGCCGTCGAATTCCTTGATGTTGCCGGGGTTTACACGCACCGCAGCGCAGCCGGCGTCAATCGCGGCGAAGATGTACTTCGGCTGGAAGTGGATGTCGGCGATCACCGGGATCTGACTGTGCTTGGCGATCTCGGATAGTGCGTCGGCGTCCTCCTGCCGAGGGCACGCCACTCGGACGATGTCGCAGCCGGTCGCGGTCAGCTCTGCGATCTGCTGCAGCGTCGCGTTGACGTCATGCGTCTTGGTGGTCGTCATCGACTGGACCGCGACGGGATGGTCGCTGCCGATGCCGACGTTGCCGACCATGAGCTGGCGGGTCTTGCGGCGCGGCGCGAGAGTCGGTGCCGGAGGTGCCGGCATACCTAGACCAATTTGTTGGCCGGTGGCCATCGATGTCTCCTACTGGAACGGTCTGATCGGGTTGACGAAGTCAGCGGTCACCGTTAGCGCCATATAGCCGATCACCACGACCAAGATGACGTAGGTGGCTGGCATGAGCCTGAGGTAGTTCACCGGCGCCGCGGCCACCATGCCGCGAGCCTTGCGGATCATATTTCGGATCTTCTCGAACACGGCAATCGCGATGTGGCCGCCGTCGAACGGCAGCAGCGGGACCAGGTTGATGGCGCCGAGCACGAAGTTCAGCTGGGCCAGGAAGAACCAGAACGCCATGAAATAGCCATGCTCGAACGCGTCGCCGCCGATTATCGACGCGCCCACGACGCTGATCGGTGTCTCCGGATCCCGTTCACCGCCGCCGATGGAGTGCACCAGCGCGCCGATCTTGGTGGGGATCTTCGCCAGCGACTTGCCCAGTTCGACGGCGAGGTCACCGGTGAACGCAACGGTGCCCGGTATCGCAGTCACGGGGTTGAACTGCTCATACTTGACGGGCCCGAATTCGGCGGCAGAGATGCCGACCGCGCCGACGGTGGACGGTCCCTGGGCGGTGTCGGAGGTCCAGCGCTGGGTCCGGGTGACGTCGACCATCGTGGTGAACCGCGTTCCGTCGCGTTCGATGACGAACTGCGTCGGCCCGGTCAGCGCGCGCACCGCGGCCACCATCTCGTCAGGGTTGTGGACATCCTTGTCGCCGACCTTGACGATGATGTCGCCGGACTTGATACCTGCGGCCGCTGCCGGTCCGTCCCCCGTGCAATGGCCCATCTCGCCCTTGCTGATTTCCGATGCGGCACAGGTGGTTTCAGCGACATAGGCGGCCGGCTGCGGATGCAGGTTCGGAAGTCCCCAAAACAGCGCCATCCCGTAGATCAGCACCAAGCCGATGACGAAGTTCATGGCCGGCCCGGCGAACAGCACCACCGCCCGCTTCCAGGTTTTCTGCCGGTACATCGCGTAACGCTGGTCTTCGGGTGCAATCTCCTCGATCGCGGTCATGCCTGCGATATCGCAGAAGCCGCCAAGCGGGACCGCCTTGAGGCCGTATTCGGTGTAGCCGAGCTTGTTGGGCCGACGCGTCGACCACAGCGTCGGGCCGAAGCCGACGAAGTAGCGGCGCACCTTCATTCCGGTCGCGCGCGCCGCCCACATGTGGCCGCATTCGTGCAGCGCCACCGATACCAGGATGCAGAGCGCAAAGAATGCGACGCCGATGATCCACATCATCAT
>JAJKIB010000069.1 GCA_021154745.1 Mycobacterium sp. | reverse complement strand
GCCGAATACCAGAAGACCCGCAACATCCGCCGCGATCCGCGCGTTGCCGTGACGATTTTGTCCGCCAAGCACCCCGGGCAGCAGACGCCGTACCTGGCGATCAACGGAACCGCCCGCATCGAGGAGGGCGGTGCGCCCGAGCTTCTCAAGAAGCTGGCCAAGGCGATGCTCGGCAGCGATGAACACTTCCCGCCGCCGAATTCCCCGCCTGGGCTGCTCACGCGGGTCCGGATCGAGAAAGTCGGCGGGTTGGGCCCAGGCGCATCTTGACGGCCAAGCCGCTGTAACACGTTTCAGTCTGTGCCATCATGCGTTGATGCGCCGCTGCTTCGTGGTCCTCATCGCCATGCTGGCGGTCCTCGCCGGCTTCGTGGCCCCATCCGCGTCGGCCGACACCACAATCGGCAACCTCGGCGATACGCTGCGCGTGAACTTCAAGGGGATCGTCGCCGATGTGACCGTCCACGATGTCCTGCCGGTCGACCCCCCGCCTCCGGGATACATAGCGACCGGTTCGCCGCGGTGGATCAACCAAGGCGGGCCGTGGAAGGCCCTGGTCACCATCCACGTCATCCAGGCACCCACACCGTTCGCGATGGCCAAAGACTTCGCCTTCGACGGCGTCACCCCGTACGCCGATGCGTACCTGCCCAAGAACACCGATGCCCCGGACGAGCTCCAGTACGCGCTGCGCAACGCACCGCCAGGGGCAACGGTCAACGGAGCCGTGTATTGGCAGGTCTACCGCGCGCTCGTGACCAACGTCGTCCTGCTCAACCGGCAGTCGGGCGAGCACCTGGCGCAGTGGAACCTCTGGCAGCCGGGAGCACCACTACCGTAGAGCCGTGGCCATCGCCGTCACCGCGGCCGTCGAGGCCGACCTAGCTGAGATCGCCGACGTCGCTGCCCGCACCTTCCCGCTGGCCTGTCCCTCGTCGGTGACGCCGCAGAACATCATCGCGTTCATCGACGAGAACCTGTCGCAGGCGCGGTTCCGCGACTACCTTGCCGATCCCAACCGCGCGGTGCTGGCCGCGCGCGACGAAGGCCGAATCGTCGGCTACGTCATGCTGATTCGTGGCGTTCCCGATGACGACGATGTGCAGCAGGCCGTCACACTGCGCCCGGCCGTCGAGGTGTCCAAGCTGTATGTCCTGCCCGACAGCCATGGGGCAGGCATCTCCGCTGCGCTGATGACCGCGGGGTTGCAGCACGCCGCCGATCTGGACGCCAAGTGCGTATGGCTGGGTGTCAATCAGCTGAACCAACGCGCCCAACGCTTTTACACCAAGCACGGCTTTACCATCAACGGCACCAAGACCTTTCGGCTCGGCGCCGGGATCGAGAACGACTACGTGATGGTGCGCCCGGTTTAGGCTCGGCGAGCAGACGCGAAAACCCCCGACACGCTGAAGATTTAGGGGGTTTCACGTCTGCTCGCCGGAAGAGGTGCGGCCGCTCTGACCCGCCGCGGTCAACGCCAGCAACCGTGACGTCGCGCGCAGGTACTTCTTTCGGAAGCCGCCCGCGAGCATCTCGTCGGAGAAGATGGTGTCCAGCTTCGTGCCAGACGCCACCACCGGTATGCCCGCGTCGTAGAGCCGGTCGGTCAACGACACCAGCCGCAGCGCGACATTCTGGTCGTCGATCGGATGCACGCCGGTGATGAACACCGCGGCGACGCCCTCGATCAGCGTCAGATAGCGCGACGGATGCATGGTCGCCAGGTGCGTGCACAACGCGTCGAAGTGATCGAGCGTCGCGCCGGGAACCTCGGCGGCGCGCGTCGCGACCTCGTCGTCGCTCAAGGGTTGGGGCGCGGGCGGTAGGGCGCGATGCCGGTAGTCCGGTCCGTCGATCCGCACCGAGGTGAAAATGCTTGCCAGCGTGCTGATCTCGCGCAGGAAGTCCTGAACGGCGAAACGGCCCTCGCCGAGCTGCTCGGGCAGCGTGTTCGACGTCGCTGCCACCGACACACCGTGCGCGACCAGTTCAGATAGCAGCCGCGAAATCAATGTGGTGTTTCCCGGGTCGTCCAACTCGAACTCGTCGATACACACCACGACGTAGTCGGCGAGAAGGTCGATGCACTCGACGAAGCCGAACACCCCCGCGAGCTGGGTAAGCTCGCCGAACGTGGCGAACGCCGCCGGCGCGGCGGTGGCCGCAGACAAGGCGAAGTACGACGACGCGAGCAGGTGCGTCTTGCCGACGCCGAACCCGCCGTCGAGGTAGAGGCCGACTCCGGGCAGCGCCTCGCGCCTGCCGAACAGTTTCTTCTTGCCTGCTCGCCGCGCGACCGCCTGCTCGCAGAACTGTCGGCACGACTGCACGGCCGCCGCCTGCGACGGCTCGGCGGGATCCGGGCGGTAGGTGTCGAAGCTGACGTCGGAAAAGGTGGGCGGTGGAATCAGCTGGGCGATCAGCCGCTCGGGCGTAACACTGGGGTGCCGATCGACAAGATGCGCGACACCGCCGGACCCGTGCATGCACGAACCATAGCGACGTGCTGCAATTCTGCGTATGCCTGACGACGGTGCCGGGACGCAGCTCACAGTGCTGGGAACCACCGATAGCCGATTCGACTCAGCGGACGATGACCGCTTGGTCAACCTCTACGCCTATCCCGATGACCTGCAGTCGTGCTGGGTACGCGGCAACATGATTGCCAGTGTCGACGGTGGTGCCACCGATGACGGCAAGGCCGGCGGGCTTGCGAGTGCCGGCGATCGCGCCGTGTTCGCGCTGCTGCGCCACCTCGCCGACGTCATCATCGTCGGAGCCTCCACCGTCCGCATCGAGAACTACTCCGGCGCCCAGCTTCCCGTCGCCGCACGGCAGGCCCGGCAGCGGCGCGGGCAGGCCGAGGTACCGCCGATAGCCGTCGTCACCCGTTCGGGCAACCTCGACCCGACCGCCCGGCTGTTCACCCGCACCGAGGTGCCACCCCTGATCCTGACCACCACCCGGTTCTATGACGACACATGCCGCCGGCTCGGCTCGGTAGCGGAGGTAATCGACGCGTGCGGTTCGGAGCCGGACTCCGTCGACTCCGCGACCGCCCTGAAAATACTGGCGGACCGTGGGCTTTACCGCGTGCTCACCGAGGGCGGTCCATTGCTCCTCGGCACGCTGGTCGAGTCGGAGCTTCTCGACGAGTTGTGCTTGACCGTTGCGCCGATCCTGGTGGGCGGCGCCGCCAAGCGGACCGTCACCGGCATCGGCCACGTGCACACCAAGATGCGGCGGGCACACGTGCTCACCGACGACGACGGCTACCTGTACAGCCGTTACGTGCGGGCCGAGTAGAAAGCAATCGGTACCGTGGTCGGCATGCATCGGCGTCGTCAGCTCGCAAAGGCCCTGAGCCTGGCAACTGTGTTGACGTTCGTCGCGGCCTGCGCGCCCGGCCTGGCCGCCAACCCGCGCTACGCAACCGATTCCGGCGCGGGCCCTCAGGGTGCGCCCCAGACGACCAAACCGCCGACCGGCCCGCCGCCGATCGAGGCGCCGAAGAACGATCTGTCCTGGCGGGACTGCACCTCGCGGGTATTCAGCGATGCGGCGGTACAGCCGCTGCCGGGCGTGACGCTGGACTGCGCCAGCTACGACGCGGACCTCGATCCGATCAACGGCGCCACCGGAACCGTAAGCATCGGCGTGGTCCGGGCAAGGGGACCGCAGACACCGCAGGACGCCGGGCCGCTGGTGATGACCACGGGCTCAGATCTGCCGTCGTCGGCTCAGTTGCCCGTCTGGCTCTCCCGCGCGGGCGCCGACGTGCTGAAGACGCATCCCATCGTGGCGGTGGACCGCCGCGGCACCGGCATGTCGGGCGCGCTGGAATGCCGCGACCTGTTCGACCGCCAGGAGATGCTCGACCAGGCCCAGTTCCAGTCCGGCGACGATCCCGTCGCCAACCTCGGCGCCATCACGCAGACCGCCACCACCAGCTGTACCGACACCATCGCGCCAGGCGACTCGGCCTACGACAACTCGCACGCCGCCGAGGACATCGAACGGCTGCGCAGCACCTGGGACGTGCCCACCCTCGCGCTGCTCGGCATCGGCAACGGCGCCCAGGTCGCGCTCGCCTACGCCGGATCACACCCCAACAAGGTGTCCCGGCTCATGCTGGACTCCCCACTGCCGCTCGGTATCGCCGCCGAGGCCGCGATGGAGCAACGCGTCAAGGGCGAACAGGCCGCACTGGACGCGTGGGCCGCGCAGTGTGTCGCCACCAATTGCCCACTGGCGCCGGACCCGAAGGGCGCGATCGACTCTCTGCTGGCGGCCGCGCGGAGCGGCAGCGGGCCGGGCGGCGCGTCGGTGGCGACGGTCGCCGACGCCATCAGCACCGCGCTGGCCTACCCCCGCGGCGACCGCGTCAACTCCGGCAATGACCTTGCCGCGGCGGTGGCCGCGGCCCGCTCCGGCAACGCCAACGAGATGACCAACCTGATCACGGCCGCCGAGACCCTGCGCCAGACCGACGGCCAGTTCGTCAACGGCTGCAGCGACTCGCTGAACCGGCCGACGCCGGACCGGGTCCGTGAGCTCGTGGTCGCATGGCCCAAGCTCTATCCGCAGTTCGGCGCCGTCGGCGCACTCAGCCTGGTCAAATGCCTGAACTGGCCGAGCGGATCGGCGCCGCAGGACCCCAAAAACCTGAAGATTCCCGTGATGCTGCTTGGTGTGCAGAACGACCCGATCGTCGGCAACGAGGGTGTGGCGGCCGCCGCCGCGACCGTCATCAACGCCGGCACCACCAGCAAGCGGGCGATGTGGCAGGGCATCGGACACAGCGCCACCATCTACTCCGCATGCGCGCTGCCGCCGGTCATCGGTTACCTCGACAGCGGCAACCTCCCGGCCACCGACACGTTCTGCCCAGCCTGACACCGACCTCTGCACGCGTCGGTGTACGGTGCGCTGGTGGCGGCACCTGACTCCATCCGTACCGGCCTGCTGAAAGCATTCGCGCCCCGCACGTCCCCGCCAGGCATCGCCACGGTGCTGCGGTCGATCTTGTGGCCGATCGCGATCCTGCTCATCATTCACCGCAGCTATGTCCTTGCCACCAACGGCTACATCACCGACGACTACGGTCCGGTGTACCGCGCGGTGGTGAATTTCAAAATGGGCTGGGACATCTACAACGAGCACTTCAACTACGTCGACCCGCACTTTCTGTATCCGCCCGGCGCCATGCTGCTCATGTGGCCGTTCGGGTACCTGCCGGTGGACGCGTCGCGGTATTGGTTCATAACGTTCAACGCGATCGCCATCGTGATCGCGGCGTGCCTACTGGTGCGGCTGTTCAAGTTCTCGTTGGCGTCGGTGGCCTTGCCTGCCTTGCTGGTGGCGATGTTCTGCACCGAAAGCGTCGTCAACACACTGGTTTTCGGCAACATCAACGGCTGCATCCTGCTGCTGGAGGTGCTGTTCTTCCGGTGGCTGCTGGACGGAAACAAGAACCATCAGTGGTGGGCCGGGGTCGCGATCGGACTCTCACTGGTGGTCAAACCGCTTCTCGGCCCGCTGCTGTTGCTGCCGCTGCTGAACCGGCAGTGGCGTGCGGTGGTCGCGGCCGTCGTCGTGCCGGTGGTGTTCAACGTTGCAGCGTGGCCGTTCGTCAGCGACCCGATGAAGTTCGTCACCGGGACGCTGCCGTACATCTTCTCCACCCGCGACTATTTCAACAGCGCGATCCTCGGCAATGGCATCTACTACGGCCTGCCGCTGTGGCTGATCTGGTTGCTGCGCTTCGCTTTTCTGGCACTTGCGGTGGCGAGCCTGTCGCTGCTGTACCGCCATTACCGCACCCGCGATCCGCTCTTCTGGATGGCGACATCCTCGGGTGTGCTGCTGATCGCGTCCTACCTGGTGGTGTCGCTGGGCCAGGGTTACTACTCGATGATGTTGTTCCCGTTCTTGATGACGGTGGTGCTGCCGAACTCGACGATCCGCAATTGGCCGGCGTGGCTGGCGATATACGGGTTCATGAGCGCCGACCGGTGGCTGCTCGGGCACTGGCCGACGACGGGGCGCTTCCTGGAGTACATGAAGTTCACCTACGGCTGGTGCCTGATGCTCATCGTCGTGTTCTGCGTGCTCTACTTCCGCTACCTCGACGCCAAAGCCGACGGCCGACTCGAGGATGGCATCGACCCGCCGTGGGTGAAGCAGGTCGAGGGCGAGCGCGTCGCGTCAGTCTGACGGCGAAGTCACCCGGATGAATTGCGCTAGCGTGGACGCATGACCTCTCCAGCTCCCAAGGTGCAGCTCACCGACGACGAGTGGCGCAAAAAGCTCAACCCTGACGAGTTCGCGGTCTTACGCCAGGCCGGCACCGAGCGGCCGTTCACGGGCGAATACACCGACACCAAGACCGAGGGTGTCTACGAGTGCCGGGCCTGCGGCGCCGAATTGTTCCGCAGCAGCGAGAAGTTCGAATCCCATTGCGGTTGGCCGTCTTTCTTCGATCCGGCCAACTCCGATGCCGTCATTCTGCGCACCGACGACTCGCTGGGCATGCACCGCGTCGAGGTGGTGTGCGCCAACTGTCACAGCCACCTCGGCCATGTCTTCGAGGGTGAGGGCTACCCGACGCCGACCGATCAGCGTTACTGCATCAACTCGATCTCGCTGCGGCTGGTGCCCAATTCCTCGCCGAAATAGCATTCCAGGTCGTGAATCGGCGAGACTAGCCGCCGGGAATGCTATTTCGGCGAACTGAGCCCTAGTCGACGCGGGTGGCGTGCATCTCCCAGAACGGCATGTGTACGCGGCCGTCGATCAGCCACGGTTCGATGACCCGCATCCGTTCCAGCAGCGGATTCATCTCGTCAGCCATCTCCGGATTGCGAGCCGCCATCGTCTCAAAGATCTCGAGGCTGACATTTCCCTGGTATGTGGTGGGTCCCAGGTAGGTGATCTCCCAGCCGGCGGCCGGAAGCACCTTGCGGAAATCATCCTCTGAAAGCGAGCGCGGCATCTTGAAGCCGTTCACGTTATGCGCGCCGAACTCGAACATGTACAGCCGGGCGCCCGGCTTAGTGGCCCGATGCAACGCCTGCGTATAGGACTTCTGTAGTTCGGGCTCGGTGCTGAAAACGTGGTAGAAGGCGCAGTCGACGACGGTGTCGAACCTGTCGTCGAGTCCCTCGAGCTTGGTCGCGTCGGCCACCCGGAAGTCAACCGAAACCCCCGCCTTCTGCGCGTTCTGCCGCGCGCGTTCGATGGCGGCGGGCGAGGCGTCGACGCCGGTGGCCGACAACCCCTTTGACGCGTAATGGATTGCGTGGTGGCCCGGGCCGGTGCCGGGGTCGAGTACCTCACCCTTGATCGCGCCCAGCGCGACGAGCTGCTGAACGACCGGTTGCGGGCCACCGATGTCCCACGGTGTGGCGGCGGGTAACCCGTGCGCCGTCCGGTCGTCGCGGTACATCTCTTCGAAGCGATTGGGATCTACTGGAGCAGTCATGTCCGCGAGGATAGACCCGCTAACTTAATGCGCCGGTGAGCGTGGAAATCGCGAACTCAGGACGGATACTCGGGCGTCCAGCGCACCTG
>JAJKIB010000068.1 GCA_021154745.1 Mycobacterium sp. | reverse complement strand
CCCTCGACGTAGTGCACGTAGGCGCCCTCGTCGACGATGATCAGCGTCCGCTCGAACTGGCCCATGTTCTCGGTGTTGATCCGGAAGTAGGCCTGCAGCGGAATATCGACGTGCACGCCCTTCGGCACGTAGATGAACGAGCCGCCAGACCACACAGCGGTATTCAGGGCCGAGAACTTGTTGTCGCCGGCCGGGATCACGGTGCCGAAGTATTGCTTGAAGACGTCAGGGTGCTCACGCAGCGCGGTGTCAGTGTCGAGGAAGATAACCCCTTGTGCCTCAAGGTCTTCGCGGATCTGGTGGTACACAACTTCAGATTCGTACTGAGCCGCTACGCCTGAGACCAGCCGCTGCTTCTCCGCTTCGGGGATGCCCAGCTTGTCGTAGGTGTTGCGGATGTCCTCGGGCAGGTCGTCCCACGTCGCGGCCTGCTTCTCGGTGGAGCGCACGAAGTACTTGATGTTGTCGAAGTGAATGCCCTCGAGGTTGGAGCCCCAGTTCGGCATCGGCTTCTTGTCGAACGTGCGCAGCGCGCGCAGCCGGGTCTCCAGCATCCACTCCGGCTCGTTCTTCTTCGCCGAGATGTCGCGGACCACCGCGTCGGACAGCCCGCGTTGTGCGCTGGCGCCCGCGACGTCGGAGTCCACCCAGCCATAGCCGTACCGGCTCAGCGAGGCGATGGCCTCGTCCTGGCTGAGCGGTTCGCCCACCTTGTGGACCTCAGGGGTGGTCGTCATGTCGACGCTCCTTGCTTGCTCGTGGTGGCTTCGACGCGGGCTGTGCGTCGAAGGGTTGTTGGCTTTTCAGTGCTGGTATCGGTCAGCGGGACGTGCGTGGTGCACGCGCAGTCGCCGTTGACGATCGTCGCCAGCCGCTGCACGTGGGTGCCCAGGATCTCGGCGAACGCCTCTCGCTCGGTTTCGCACAATTCCGGGAACTCCTCTGCGACGTGCGATACCGGGCAGTGGTGCTGGCACAGCTGGATGCCATGGATCGGCCCGCTCACCGGCGTCGTGCTGGTCGCGTATCCGGCCTTGGTCAACGCGGCTGCCACCCGGTCGGCAGTCGATTCAACGTCGTCGGGCCCGTCGCTTACTCCCGCCAGAATGCTGTCGATACGCCGGCGCGCGAAGGTGCGCACCGCGTCCTCGCCGCCAATCTCCCGAAGCTGCCGCATTGCGGCCACTGCCAGGTCGTCGTAGGTGTGGCCGAGCTTGGCCCGGCCTGCGGCGGTGAGCCGGTACCGCTTGGCGGGCCGACCGCGTCCATGGTGCTGCCAGGCGGCCGCGGCGCTGGACTGCGCATCACCCGCGTCCAACAGCGCGTCCAGATGCCTGCGCACGCCGGCGGCGGAGATGCCGAGCCGCTCTCCGATCTCCCCAGCGGTGATCGGTCCGGCCTCCAGCAACAGCTGGATGATCGCCCCACGTGTGTGGCGATCTGTGCTGGAAGTCGCCGGCTTCGCGGCTCCAGCCTCCGGACGGAATTTCACAACACTATTGTGACGGAATTCCGATACCGGGTAAAGCAAGGGCAGCCTTATGGTGACTGGCGCCATAACGGTGGCGGCTACGCTGCTGTGGTGGCGTTTCGCCTGCGGTCCCTCAGCACATCGATTGCCGGATGGCACGGCGACGAACGGGCCGTCGGCTCTCCGCTGAACGATGCCGAGCTCATCGCGTTACGGCGGACACGCCTGTTCGGAGCCACCGGCACGGTATTGATGGCCATCGGGGCGTTGGGCGTCGGCGCTCGTCCGGTGGTGCAGGACCCGACCTTCGGGGTCCGGCTGCTGAATCTGCCGTCGCGCATCCAGACGGTGTCGCTGACCATGACCACCACCGGTGCGGTGATGATGACGCTGGCGTGGCTGATGCTCGGCCGATTGACGCTGGGCGACCGCCGCATGACGCGCAGCCAGCTGGACCGCACATTGCTGCTGTGGGTGTTGCCACTGCTCATCGCGCCGCCGATGTACAGCCGGGACGTCTACTCGTATCTGGCGCAGAGTGAGATCTCGCTGCAGGGCCTCAATCCATATCGGGTCGGTCCGGCACCCGGGCTCGGCCTCGACCACGTATTCACGCTGTCGGTGCCGAACATGTGGCGCGAGACTCCGGCGCCGTACGGTCCGTTGTTCCTCTGGATCGGTCGCGGCATCTCGGCATTGACGGGCGAAAACATCGTCGAAGCGGTGTTGTGCCATCGTCTGGTCGTGCTGATCGGCGTCGGCCTGATCGTGTGGGCGACGCCCCGGCTGGCCCGCCGCTGTGGGGTCGCAGAGGTGAGTGCGCTGTGGCTTGGCGCGGCGAACCCGCTGCTGATCATGCATCTGGTCGCCGGTATTCACAACGAGGCGCTGATGCTGGGCCTGATGCTGGCGGGCACCGAGTTCGCCCTCCGCGGAGTCGACGCTGCCGGACCGCTGCTGCCAAAACCTCTGGCCTGGCCGCATGGCCGAGACGACTGGGCGCGATGGCGACCGATGGCCCACCTTCTCATCGGCATCGTGCTGATCACGCTGTCCTCGCAAGTCAAACTGCCGTCGCTGCTTGCACTTGGCTTCGTGGCGATGGCCCTGGCCTTCCGCTGGGGCGGCACGGTCAAGGCATTCCTGGTGACGGGGGGATCGCTCACTGCGGTGTCGGTCGCGGTGATGGCGCTGATCGGCTGGGCCAGCGGCCTCGGGTTCGGCTGGGTCTTCACGCTGGGCACCGCCAACGTCGTCCGCAGCTGGATGTCGCTGCCCACGTTGCTGGCCCTGGGCACCGGGCAGGTCGGCATCCTGCTGGGGTTGGGCGATCACACGACCGCGGTGCTCGGCCTGACCCGTGCGATCGGTGTGTTCACCATCGCGATCATCGTGACGTTCTTACTGGCTGCAGTGCTGCGTGGGCGGCTGCACCCGGTCGGCGGCCTGGGCGTCGCGCTCGGCATGACCGTGCTGCTCTTTCCTGTCGTGCAGCCGTGGTACGTGCTGTGGGCCGTGATCCCGCTCGCCGCGTGGGCCACCCGGCCCGCGTTTCGCACCACGACCATCGTCGTCACCCTCGTGGTCGGCATCTTCGGCCCGACGGCCAACGGTGACCGGTTCACGCTGTTCCAGATCCTGCTCGCGGTTGTGGCGAGCACGGTGATCGTGCTCATCCTCATCGGCCTGACCTACTACCGCCTGCCGTGGCGCAAGCTGCCAGACCCCGGCGCCCCGCAGCTGGTGGAAGAGCCTCCCATCGTCGAACCGGTAATACCGGCGCCGGAGCCCGCCAAGCCCGGCGCTTACGCTGAATCCCCGTGACCTCCGACTCCTGTGCCGTCGGCTCCTCGCGCGAGCGCTCGTCGGCCGTCCCCGTGCGTCTGCGCGGGGTCAGCAAGCGGTACGGGTCGACGACGGCCGTCGCAGAACTCGACCTCGACGTTCACGCCGCGGAAGTACTCGCGCTGCTCGGCCCCAACGGCGCAGGCAAGACCACCACGGTGGAAATGTGCGAGGGCTTCATCAAGCCCGACGCGGGCAGCATCGAGATCCTCGGCCTTGACCCCTTCGCCGACAACGCCCGCGTGCGTGAGCGAATCGGGGTAATGCTGCAGGGCGGCGGCGGATATCCCGCGGCGCGGGCCGGCGAGATGCTGAATCTTGTTGCGGCGTATGCCGCCAACCCGCTCGACCCGCAATGGCTGATGGACACGCTCGGCCTGACCGAGGCGGCGCGCACGACCTACCGACGGCTCTCGGGCGGCCAGCAGCAGCGGCTGGCCCTGGCGTGTGCTGTTGTGGCTCGTCCGGAGCTGGTGTTCCTCGACGAGCCCACCGCGGGCATGGATGCGCACGCACGAATAGTGGTGTGGCAGTTGATCAATGGATTGCGCCGAGACGGCGTCACGGTGGTCTTGACCACTCATCAGCTGACCGAGGCCGAGGAGCTGGCCGACCGGATCGTGATCATCGACCACGGCGTCGCGGTGGCCACCGGCACACCGGCGGAGCTGATGCGCAGCGGCGCCGAGAACCAGCTGCGGTTTCGCGCGCCGCGGATGCTTGACCTCTCGCTGTTGGTGTCGGCGCTGCCCGAGAGTTACAAAGCCACCGAGACCGCACCGGGCGAATATCTGGTCGAGGGCCACATCGACCCCCAGGTGCTGGCCACCGTCACCGCGTGGTGCGCGCGTCTCGATGTGTTGGCCACCGACATGCGAGTCGAGCAGCGCAGCCTCGAGGACGTCTTCCTCGATCTGACCGGCCGGGAGCTGAGACCGTGACCACTCGTTACTTGCCGAAACTGCGCACAGATCGCGAAATAGGCCGAAAACGCGATCTGTCCGCAGTCTCGACGCGGGGCGGGCGATCGTGACCAACCTCTTTGCCCCAGGGACGTTTGCGCCCGATCCTCGTCCCGCGACGGTGCAGAAGATGCTGGCCGCGCAGTTCGGCCTGGAACTCAAGCTGCTGCTGCGCAACGGTGAGCAGTTGTTGCTCACCATGTTCATCCCGATCACGCTGCTGGTCGGCCTGACGCTGCTGCCGCTCGGCTCGTTCGGGGAGAACCGCGCGGCGACGTTCGTGCCGGCGATCATGGCGCTGGCGGTGATCTCGACGGCGTTCACCGGGCAGGCGATCGCGGTGGCGTTCGACCGCCGCTATGGAGCGCTGAAACGACTGGGCGCCACCGCGCTGCCGGTGTGGGGCATCATCGCGGGCAAGTCGCTGGCCGTGGTGGCCGTGGTGTTCCTGCAGTCGATCTTGTTGGGCGCCATCGGTTTTGCTCTGGGCTGGCGGCCGAACATCGCCGGGCTGATTCTTGGAGCGGCGATCATCGCGCTCGGCACCGCGGGTTTCGCGGCGCTTGGCCTGCTGCTGGGTGGCACGCTGCGCGCCGAGATCGTGCTGGCGGTCGCCAACCTGTTGTGGTTCGTCTTCGCCGGACTAGGCGCGCTGACGCTGGAGGGCGGGATGGTGCCGCACGGCGTGCAGTGGGTGGCCCGCTTGACGCCGTCAGGTGCGTTGACGGAGGCGCTGTCGCAAGCGATGACGCTGTCAGTGGACTGGTTCGGGCTGGCGGTGCTGGCGGCGTGGGGCGCGGTCGCCGCGCTATGTGCGCTGCGCTGGTTCCGCTTTACCTGACGAGTTGAGCTGCGCCAGTAAGTATTCCAGCTGACCGACCTCTTCGATGTTGTGCTTCACCCACGCGCGCAGCATGTGGTCGGGAAACCTTCGGCAGAGCATGCGGTTGATCGGCGCGAGCAGGCGAGACCGCGCCCCGACGTCCATCACGGAAACGTAGTGTGTGCCGTCGCCTCCCGCGGACCAAGTGTGCTCGAGCTGAAAGATCACAACTCCCGCGACGCGTTGCACCAGCCGGATACCGGTCTCGTCGAGCTTCTCCACGCGGTCGACGACGTCGACCTTGAATTCCGGCCGCCCGCCGAAGGCTTCGACCATTCGGAAGCTTGCGCCTTCGGCAGCGCCACCGCCCGGCGCCGGACGGGCGAGCTCCCAGCTGATGTGGTCGATCGGATGCCAGGCCAGATACCGGTCGATGATCACGCCGCCGTAGGACATGGTGCCGCCTAGATGGGTGAACCAGTCGAGCAGCATTTCCGGGCTCACGCCAACCAGCGGCTGGTGATCGATCGTCGCTCGCCGACGATGATGTGGCGCGTCGGTGAAGCGCACCGTGGCGGTCTCGACAGGCCGCAGTGGATAAAGCACGGGTCGGGTCATCTCGTAGCTCCTAAGATACGGCGTCGTTTCTTACTGGGTTACGCTAGACTCCGAATTTAAGATACGCAAGCGTTTCTTCAAGGAGATATATGCGACGGCGCCGTGGCGAGGAACTGGATGCGGCGATCCGAGACGCGGTCATGGCACTTCTGGCCGCGAACGGTCCCGGTGGTGTGACGATGGAGGCGGTCGCGTCCGCCGCCCGCACCAGTAAGCCGGTGCTCTACCGACGGTGGCCGGACAGTGCGAGCCTGCTCCGAGGCACGTTGCTGCGCATGGCAACTGGGGCCATCCCCCACGAAGATACCGGCAGCTATCGGGGCGACATGCTTGCCATTCTTCGGGGCTGGGCGGCGTTGTTCAGCGGTTCTGCCGCCCCGGCGCTGCAGGCGTTGATCTCGGCGATGGCGCACGACCACGAGCTGGCCGTCGCGTTTCGCGAGGACGTCATCGGCTGGCGCAAGAAGGAGATGGCGGCGCTGCTGTCCCGTGGCATCGCTCGAGGTGATGTCCGCGCGGACGTTCCCGTCGAGATCGCCCGCGAGTTGGGCCAGAGCGTGCTGTGGCACCGCCTCTTGGTCACTGGAGATCCGATCACCGACGATCTCGTCGTGCAGATCGTCGACGAAGTGCTCGTGCCATTCGTGGCCCCGCGAGACTGAGCCAACGGCAGCCCGCTACTACGTGCTGTAGTTGCTGTCCTCTACGATCGAGGCCGTGCCCGTCGGACGATTCTTCCTGCGGCTGGTCGATCCGCTGCCCATGCCGAGCGTCCGGGTTCAACGTGTCCTCGCGTTCCTGGTCATCCTGACCCAGGGCGGCATCGCGGTCACCGGCGCGATCGTCCGAGTCACCGCGTCGGGCCTCGGGTGCCCGACCTGGCCTCAGTGCTTTCCCGGCAGCTTCGTTCCGATCCCCCGCGCCGAGGTCGCCGTCATTCATCAGGCCGTCGAGTTCGGCAACCGGATGATCACGTTCCTGGTGGTGCTGACGGCCGCGCTGGCGGTGCTGGCCGTCACGCGCGCCCGCCGTCGCCGCGAAGTACTGATCTACGCCTGGCTGATGCCGGCGTCGACGGTGGTGCAGGCGGTGATCGGCGGCATCACCGTGCTGACTGGATTGCTCTGGTGGACGGTCGCCATCCACCTGCTGGCCTCCATGACGATGGTGTGGCTGGCCGTGCTGCTGTACGTCAAGATCGGCGAACCCGATGAGGATCCTCCGACGCCCGTGGTGCCAAAACCGTTGCGCCACTTGACCGCCTTGACCGCCGCTGTGCTCGCCGCGCAACTCGTGAGCGGCACGCTGGTGACAGGTGCCGGACCGCACGCGGGCGACAAGAGCATCACCCAGCCGGTGCCGCGACTGCAGGTCGAGATCACGACGCTGGTACATCTGCACTCGTCGCTGCTCGTCGCCTACCTGACGCTGGTGGTCGGCCTCGGCTTCGGGCTGTTGGCCGTGCATGCCCAACGCGCGGTGATGCTCCGGCTGGGCGTGCTGCTGGCGCTGGTGTGCGCCCAGGGGCTTGTCGGCACCGTGCAGTTCTTCACCGGTGTGCCCGCCGCGCTGGTGGCCATCCATGTGCTCGGCGCTGCTGCCTGCACCGCCGCCACCGCGGCGCTATGGGCGTCGATGCGACAGCGGTCCGAGCCCGAGCCGGTCCAGGGCTGACTCGACTCCCAACGCGAACTCCCGCTGCTGCCGCGTTCTCGTGGCCTTGTCCAATTGCCGCCAGCCCAGCGACGGCTCGACCAGCTCCAGTTCCAGAACCTGCGCGTCGCGCCGGTTTCCAATCACGTCGACGCGCGCGTACAACAGATCGGCGACGCCCATGCCGAGGTGGGCGGCCGCGGCCGCCAGCGCGGCATGACCCACGTCCCACACCTCGAAGTCGGGATCGGCCGGTGCGAGTGTCTCCTCGGCGTATGTGCCGGACTCGTCGAACACCGGCGCCTGTCCCGGCGGCGGCAGGATCGGGGCCTTCGTGAACGCGTGCGACTGCCGGCCACCCAGGAACACCAGCGCGGTCTCACCGTCCTCAATCCGGGGGTCGTAGGGCTGCACCAGCACCGTGCGCCCTTCGGCCTGCAGCGCCGCGGCGTGGGCTAGGGCCTCATCTGGATCGGAAAACCTCAGCGCACCAACGGATCCCACGCCAATTGCCGGTTTCACCACCACTTCTCCGCGGGGCAGCCGTATCTTCTCGCCGGGCGCGAAGAACCGGCTCGGCACCGTCGGGACGCCGGCGTCGGCGAGGTCGGCGAGATAGCGCTTGTCGGTGTTCCACAGCACGACCTGGGGCGGGTTGAGCAGATTACGGACACGCTTTGTCCACACCAGGAACTCGTCGAGCCGGTCGATGTAGTCCCACGCCGCCCGCAGGATCACCAGATCGGCCTCCAGGGCCTGCGGGTCATCCCAGGACAGCCATCGGGCATGCAACCCGCGTTTGCCCAGCGCTGCGACCAGCCCGTCGTCGTCGCCGTCGCCCTCCGGCAGCGCCGGGCAGCCCGCCAGCACGATGCGCGGATGGAACACGTCGGGACGCGCAAGCTTCACCTTGGCAGGATAGTCAAGATGAAGGCCATTGAAGTCGCCGAGACCGGCGGACCCGAAGTCCTGACCTACGTCGATAAAGACAAGCCCGCCCCTGGCTCGGGCGAGGTGCTGATCAAGGCCGAAGCGATCGGCGTGAACTTCATCGACACCTACTTCCGGTCCGGGCAGTATCCGCGGGAGGTGCCGTTCATCGTCGGCACTGAGGTGTGCGGCACCGTCGAGGCGGTCGGCGACGACGTCGCGGCGCTGAGCGTCGGAGATCGGGTCGTCACCGCGCAAGCCAACGGCGCCTACGCCGAATATTGCGTGGCGCCAGCCGATTTCGTTGCGTACGTGCCCGAGGGTGTCAGCCCGGACGCGGCGGCTGCGTCGCTCCTCAAAGGCATGACCGCGCATTACCTGATCAGCTCGGTGTATCCGGTGCAGCAAGGCGACGCCGTGCTGGTGCATGCGGGTGCGGGCGGTGTCGGACTCATCCTGACGCAATGGGCCACCAGCCAGGCCGTCCGGGTGATCACCACCGTGTCGACACCGGAGAAGGGCGAGCTGTCGCGCAAGGCTGGCGCCGTCGAGGTGCTCGACTATCCAGAGGACGCTGAGGAGTTCGGGGCCAAGATCAAGGACCTGACCGACGGCGGAGTCGCCGCGGTATACGACGGCGTCGGCGCGGCCACCTTCGACGCCAGCCTGGCGAGCGCGCGTATCCGCGGCACCGTCGCGCTGTTCGGCGCGTCCAGCGGACCCGTGCCACCGTTCGACCCGCAGCGGCTCAACACAGCCGGTTCACTGTTCCTGACCAGGCCCACACTCGCGCACTACACCCGCACACCGGACGAATTCGCCTGGCGTGCAGGTGAACTGCTCAACGCGATCGCCGACGGCACCATCACCGTCACGGTCAGTGAGCGTTATCGGCTCGAGGATGCCGAGCGGGCCCACCGCGACCTGCAGGGCCGCAAGACCGTCGGCTCCGTGGTGCTAGTGCCCTAACACCGTCGGCAGCGCCAAGCCCGAATCGACAGCCAGCGCGCAAAAGACCACGGCCAGGTAATTATTGGACTGTAGGAACAGCCGCAGAGGCTTCACCGGTTCGCCGCGGCGCACACCGGCATACAGCTGATGGGCCATCACCAGGAACCAGGCGCCTGCCAGCAGCGCCACCGACGCGTACAGCCAGCCCGTTGTGAGCGCCAGCACGAGCGTCGCCAACACCGTCAGCCACGTGTACACCAGGATCTGCTTGGTGACCTGCCGCTCGGTGGCCACGGCGGGCAGCATCGGCACCCCGGCCGCCTGGTAGTCCTCCTTGTAGCGCATAGCAAGCGCCCACGTGTGCGGCGGCGTCCAGAAGAAGATGATCGCGAACATCACCAGCGCCGGCCATTGGATGGTCCCGGTGACCGCGGACCAGCCGATCATCACCGGCATGCAGCCGGCCGCCCCGCCCCACACGACGTTCTGTGAGGTGCGGCGCTTCAGCAGCAGCGTGTACACGAGCACGTAGAACGCGATGGTCGCGCCGGCCAGATGCGCGGACAGCATGTTGGTCGTCCACCACAGCCAGAAGAACGAGCCGACCGACAACGCCAGCCCGAACACCAGCGCGTGACTTCGCGGCACGGTGGCCCGGGCCAGCGGCCGACGGGCGGTCCGCTTCATGACCTTGTCGATGTCCGCGTCGGCCACGCAGTTCAGCGTGTTGGCGCCCGCGGCCGCCAGCAGGCCGCCGAACAGGGTGTTCAGGATCAGCAGCGGATCAACAGTGCCGCGGTGGGCCAGCAGCATCGCCGGAATCGTTGTGACGAGCAGCAGCTCGATCACCCGCGGTTTTGTGAGTGACAGGTAGCCGAGGAGCGTGGTGCGGATCCGGTTCGGCGCCCCATCGATAAGGCGGCCTTCGCGAATACTCACGCAAATACTCCTAAGGGTCGCCGCGGCGCGCAGCGTCTACTACAGGCGATGGTAGACCGCGTGTAAACGCCGTCCTAATCGTCCCCTACGGACCTGCGGCGGCCCAGGTTCGCGCACTAGGGTGGGGTGAAGCGG
Source organism: Mycobacterium sp. (assembly GCA_021154745.1). Classification (GTDB taxonomy): domain Bacteria; phylum Actinomycetota; class Actinomycetes; order Mycobacteriales; family Mycobacteriaceae; genus Mycobacterium. Next base: position 6,260 of record JAJKIB010000068.1, on the reverse strand, counting down.
ATTGCCAAGCTCACACATCAAGGGAGTGCGCCACGTGACCACACTCGACGAGATCTCTGCCCTGACCCGCCCGAATCATCCCGACGACTGGACCGAGCTGGACTCGGTCGCGGTGGACACCGTCCGGGTGCTGGCGGCGGACGCGGTCCAGAAGGTGGGCAACGGTCATCCCGGCACTGCGATGAGCCTGGCGCCGCTCGCCTACACACTGTTTCAGCGGCAGATGCGGCACGACCCCAGCGACACGCACTGGCTCGGGCGTGACCGATTCGTGCTGTCGGCCGGCCATTCCAGCCTCACCCTGTACATCCAGCTGTATCTGGGTGGGTTCGGGCTGGAACTCTCCGACCTCGAGTCGCTGCGGACGTGGCAGTCAAAGACGCCGGGCCATCCGGAGTTCCGCCACACCACGGGCGTGGAGATCACCACCGGACCGCTGGGCCAGGGCCTTGCCTCGGCGGTCGGGATGGCGATGGCGTCGCGCTACGAGCGCGGCCTGTTCGATCCGGACGCCGCACCTGGCACCAGCCCCTTCGACCACCACATCTACGTGATCGCGTCCGACGGCGACATGGAGGAGGGTGTCACCAGCGAGGCGTCGTCGCTGGCGGGCACGCAACAACTCGGCAACCTGATCGTGTTCTACGACCGCAACCAGATCTCGATCGAGGACGACACCGACATCGCGCTGTCCGAGGACACCCCTGCGCGCTACCGCGCCTACGGATGGCATGTGCAGGAGGTCGAGGGCGGCGAGAACGTGGTGGGCATCGAGGAGGCCATCGAGGAGGCCAAGCGGGTCACCGACAAGCCGTCGTTCATCGCGATCCGCACGATCATCGGCTACCCGGCGCCGAACCTGATGAACACCGGCAAGGCGCACGGTGCGGCGCTCGGCGACGAGGAAGTCGCCGCGGTCAAGAAGATCCTCGGCTTCGACCCCGACAAGACGTTCGAGGTGCGCGACGAGGTCATCGAGCACACCCGCAGGCTCGTCGGCCGCGGCAAGGAAGCCCACGAGAAGTGGCAGGGCGAATTCGACGCGTGGGCACAGCGCGAGCCGGACCGTAAGGCGCTGCTGGATCGGCTGACCGAGCAGAAGCTGCCCGACGGCTGGGATGCCGACCTGACGCACTGGGAGCCGGGTTCCAAGCCGCTGGCCACCCGCGCGGCATTCGGTCAGGTGCTCAACGACGTCGCGCCGAAGCTTCCCGAATTATGGGGCGGCTCTGCGGATCTGGCGGGCAGCAACAACACCACGATCAAGGGCGTGAAGTCCTTCGGCCCGACGTCGATCTCGACGAAGGACTACACCGCGGATCCCTACGGCCGCGTGCTGCACTTCGGCGTGCGCGAGCACGCCATGGGTTCCATCCTGTCCGGCATCGTGCTGCACGGGCCGACCCGCGCGTTCGGCGGCACGTTCCTGCAGTTCTCGGACTACATGCGCCCGGCGGTGAGGTTGGCGTCGCTGATGAACATCGACACCATCTACGTCTGGACCCACGACTCCATCGGACTGGGCGAGGACGGCCCGACACATCAGCCGATCGAGCATCTGGCGGCGCTGCGCGCCATCCCCAACTTGTCGGTGGTGCGGCCGGGCGATGCCAACGAGACGGCCTACGCCTGGCGGACGATTCTGGCGCGCGGTGCAACCAGCGGCCCGGTCGGTTTCATCCTGACCCGTCAGGGCATTCCGGTGCTGGACGGCACCAGCGCCGAGGGCGTCGCCAAAGGTGGCTACGTGCTGGGCGGCGCGCCCGACGAGAACCCCGACGTGGTGCTGATCGGCACCGGGTCCGAGCTGCAACTGGCCGTGGCCGCGCAGAAAATATTGGCGGACAAGGGAATCACCGCGACGGTGGTGTCGATGCCATGCGTCGAGTGGTTCGAATCCCAGCCGGCGGAGTATCGCGACAGCGTGCTTCCACCGGCGGTGTCAGCGCGCGTGGCCGTCGAGGCGGCCGTGGCGCAGAGTTGGTACAAGCTGGTCGGCGACACCGGCGAGATCGTCTCGATCGAGCACTACGGCGAATCCGCCGACGACAAGACGTTGTTCCGCGAGTTCGGTTTCACCCCCGAGGCTGTGGTGGCCGCCGCGGAGCGATCACTCGACAACTGATTTCGAAAGGCGAAAACCATGGCTCAGAATCCCAATCTTGCGGCACTGTCCGCGGCTGGTGTGTCGGTATGGCTGGACGACCTGTCCCGCGACCGGCTCCAGACCGGCAACCTGCAGGAGCTGATCGACACCAAGAGCGTGGTCGGGGTGACGACGAACCCGACGATCTTCCAAGGCGCGCTGTCCAAGGGCCACGCCTATGACGAGCAGGTCAAGGAGCTCGCCGAGCGGGGCGCCGACGTGGACGCCACCATCCGCACCGTCACCACCGACGACGTTCGCAATGCCTGCGACGTGCTGGCCAAGCAATACGAGCTGTCCGACGGTGTCGACGGCCGGGTGTCGATCGAGGTCGACCCACGACTCGCGCACGACACCGACAAGACGATCCTGCAGGCGATCGACCTGTGGAAGACCGTCGACCGGCCGAACCTGTTCGTCAAGATCCCGGCGACGCTCGCAGGGTTGCCTGCGATCACCGCCACTCTGGCGGAAGGCATTTCGGTCAACGTGACCCTGATCTTCTCCGTCGAACGCCACCGCCTCGTGATGGACGCCTATCTGGCCGGGCTGGAGAAGGCCAAGGAGGCCGGACACGACATCTCCAAGATCCATTCGGTCGCGTCGTTCTTCGTTTCGCGAGTGGACACCGAAGTCGACAAGCGGCTGGAGAAGATCGGCGGTGACGAGGCGTTGGCACTGCGCGGCCAGGCCGGGGTGGCCAACGCGCGGTTGGCATACGCCGCCTACGAAGAGGTGTTCGCCGGCGGCGCCCGGTACGAGGCGCTCAAGGCGGACGGCGCCCGCGTTCAGCGGCCCCTGTGGGCATCGACCGGTGTCAAGAACCCGGACTACGCCGACACGCTATATGTCAGCGAGTTGGTCGCGCCCAACACCGTGAACACCATGCCGGAGAAGACGATTGACGCGGTCGCCGACCACGGGGTCATCACCGGCGACACCGTCACCGGAAAGGCCGACGAGGCTCAGGCGGTGTTCGACAAGCTCGACGCGGTCGGCATCGATCTGCCCGACGTGTTCAAGGTACTTGAGGACGAGGGCGTGGAGAAGTTCGAGAAGTCGTGGCTCGAATTGCTCGACGCCACCCGGGAACAACTCGACGCCGCCAAGAAATGACAGCCGTCACCGATAAGGCCGCTTCTATCGGAGCGGACTGGCGTAACCCGTTGCGGGACAAGCGCGACAAGCGCATGCCCCGCATTCCGGGTCCGTGCGGTGTGGTGATCTTCGGTGTCACGGGCGACCTGGCACGCAAGAAGCTGATGCCGGCAATCTACGACCTGGCCAACCGTGGACTGCTGCCTGCTTCGTTCGCGCTGATCGGGTTCGCCCGAAGGGATTGGGCCCACGAGGATTTCGCCAAGATCGTGTACGACGCCGTCAAGGAGCACGCGCGCACCCCGTTCCGCCAGGAGGTCTGGGATCGCCTGGCGGAAGGCATCCGTTTCGTGCCGGGCACCTTCGACGACGAGGCGGCGTTCGGGCGACTCGCCGAAACACTCGAGAAGCTCGACGCGGAGCGCGGCACCGGCGGCAACCACGCGTTCTATCTGTCCATCCCGCCCAACGCTTTTCAGGTGGTATGCGAGCAGCTGCACAAGTCGGGGCTGGCCCGCCCGCAGGAGGGCCGCTGGAGCCGAGTCGTCATCGAGAAGCCGTTCGGTCACGACCTGCAGAGCGCCCGCGAGCTCAACACGGTGGTCAACAGCGTCTTCCCCGAGGAGTCGGTGTTCCGCATCGACCACTATCTGGGTAAGGAGACGGTTCAGAACATCCTGGCGCTGCGGTTCGCCAACGAGTTGTACGAGCCGATCTGGAACAACAACTACGTCGACAGCGTGCAGATCACCATGGCCGAGGATATCGGCCTCGGCGGGCGCGGCGGCTACTACGACGGAGTCGGAGCCGCCCGCGATGTCATCCAGAACCACCTGCTGCAGCTGCTTGCCCTGACCGCCATGGAGGAGCCGGTCAGCTTCGGACCGCATGAACTTCAAGCAGAGAAGATCAAGGTGCTCTCGGCCACCCAGCTCATGCAGCCCCTGGATCAGACCACCGCGCGCGGTCAGTACGCCGCGGGCTGGCAGGGCAGCGAGAAAGTCGTCGGACTGCTCGAAGAGGAGGGATTCTCCAAGGACTCCACCACCGAGACGTACGCGGCGATCGCGCTGGAGATCGACACCCGCCGCTGGGCGGGCGTGCCGTTCTTCCTGCGCACCGGAAAACGCCTGGGGCGCAGGGTGACCGAGATAGCGCTGATCTTCAAGCGGGCCCCGCACCTGCCGTTCGACAAGACGATGACCGAAGAGCTCGGCCAGAACGCGTTGGTGATCAGGGTGCAGCCCGACGAAGGCATCACGACGCGGTTCGGCTCCAAGGTTCCCGGCAGCGCCATGGAGGTCCGGGACGTCAACATGGACTTCTCCTATGGCTCGGCGTTCGCCGAGGATTCCCCCGAGGCTTATGAACGGCTGATACTCGACATGCTGCTCGGCGAGCCGTCGCTGTTCCCGGTGAACAGAGAAGTCGAATTCTCCTGGGAGATACTCGATCCCGTGTTGGACTACTGGGCGTCGCATGGCAAGCCGCAAGGCTACGAATCAGGAACCTGGGGACCGCCGTCTGCCGACGAGATGCTTCACCGCATGGGCCGGGAATGGAGGCGGCCGTGACGAGCGCTAGCGCGAGGAACCGATAACTATGATCGTTGACCTGCCGGGAACGACGACCAACGACATCAACAAGAAGATCATCGGCCTTCGCGAAGAGGGCGGCGCGATCACGTTGAGCCGGGTGCTCACCCTGGTGATCTCACTTGACTCCGACGATCTGCTTGAAGACTCCATCGAGGCGGCCAATTTCGCGAGCCGCGAACACCCATGCCGGGTGATCGTCGTGTCCCCCGGCGATCGAGGCGCCGCCGAGTCACGACTCGATGCGCAACTGCGCGTCGGCGCTGATGCGGGTGCGGGCGAGGTCGTGGCCTTGCGCTTGCACGGTGACCTCGCCGACCACGCCAGCAGCGTGGTGTTGCCCTTCCTGTTGCCCGATACCCCGGTCGTGGCGTGGTGGCCGGCGGGGGGTCCGGCAGTTCCGGCACAGGACCCATTGGGCAAGTTGGCAATTCGCCGGATAACGAATGCAACGGATTGCTCGGACCCGCTGGCCGCGATCAAGAGCCGCCTGCAGGGCTACACCGACGGCGACACGGACCTGGCGTGGGCCCGCATCACATACTGGCGCGCCCTACTGGCCGCCGCAGTCGATCAGGAACCGCACGAGCCGATCAGCTCGGCCCTGGTGTCGGGCCTGAGGGATGAACCGTCGCTCGACGTCCTTGCGGGTTGGCTGGCCGCCCGGATCGACGGCTCGGTACAGCGCGCAGTTGGCGAACTGAAGGTGGAACTCGTCCGCAACGGCGAGACGATCACGCTGAGGCGGCCCCAGACCGGGGTGACAGCCACGCTGACCCGGACCAGCAGGCCCGAGGCACGGATTCCGTTGGCGCGCAGGGAAGCCAAGGAATGCCTCGCCGAGGACCTGCGCAGACTGGACGCGGACGAGATCTATCACGAGGCGCTGCAGGGCATCGAGAAGGTGCAGTACATATGAGCCCCGTCGTCGAGAAATACCCCGACACCGCGGCGTTGGTCGCCGCGGCCGGCGACCGACTGGTTGACGCGATCACCGACGCGATCGACAAACGCGGCAAGGCGCAGATCGTGCTGACCGGTGGCGGCACCGGCGTCGGCATGCTCAAACGGGTCGGCGAGCGCGGCGACAAGATCGACTGGTCCAAAGTGCATCTGTACTGGGGCGACGATCGCTTCGTGCCAGAAGACGATGACGAGCGCAACTACAAGCAGGCCCGCGAAGCGCTGCTCGACCACATCGACATCCCGGTCGACAACGTCCATCCAATGTCGGCCAGTGGCGGCGAATTCGGCGACGACCTAGACGCAGCGGCACGCGACTACGAGCAGGTGCTGGCCGCCAACGCCGACGACGGCCAAGCCGCACCGGACTTCGATGTGCACCTGCTGGGCATGGGCGGCGAGGGCCACATCAACTCGCTGTTTCCCGAGACGCCAGCGGTCCGCGAGACGAGCCGGCT
>JAJKIB010000067.1 GCA_021154745.1 Mycobacterium sp. | reverse complement strand
TGCGATGAGCGCTTGCGCGAAGAGCCGAGGACTGCGATGAGCGCTTGCGCGAAGAGCCGAGGACTGCGATGAGCGCTTGCGCGAAGAGCCGAGGAGTGCGATGAGCAAGGTCGAAGTCGACTTCGGTTTGTGCGAGAGCAACGGGGTGTGCATGGGAATCATCCCGGAGGTGTTCGATCTCGACGACGAGGACTACCTGCACATCCTGCAGGACGAGGTGACGCCGGAGAACGAGCAGCAGATCAGGGAAGCCGTTCGCCAGTGCCCGCGCCAGGCGATTTCCATCCGTGACGAATGACCACGTCGAAACTCGTCTTCGACCCGTTCTCCGAGGAGTTCTTCAAGGGGCCGTGGGAGATATACCGGCGCATGCGAGAGGAGGCGCCGGTCTACTACAACGAAGAACACGACTTCTACGCGCTGTCCCGGCATGAGGACGTAGCGGCGGCGTTCAAGGACTTCGAGACCTACTCGTCGGCGTACGGCCTCGACCTGGCGATGGTCAAGTCCGACGAGCCGCCGATGATGAAGGCGATAATCCTGATGGATCCGCCCGAGCACCGCCAGATGCGTAGCCTCATCAACAAGGTGTTCACCCCCCGGGCCATCGGTGCATTGAAGCCCATGGTCATCGAGACGATCGAGCGTTACATCTCGAGAGCCAACCTCGACCGCTTCGATGTTGTCCAAGACTTCTCCGCTCTCTTTCCAGTCGAAGTGATCACCCAGATGCTCGGTGTCCCAGAGGAATACCGGCAGAAGGTCCGCGAGTGGGTCGACACCTCGCTGCATCGGGAACCCGGTCAAATCGAGATGTCCGAGAAGGGCTTGCAAGCCGTCGCGGAAAGCTTCGCGCTCTACTACCAGTTGATTCAGGAGCGCCGGACCGAACCTCGCGACGACATGTTCAGCCAGCTGGTCGCCGCTGAGATCGAGCGCGACGATGGCTCGAAGACCAGTCTGGATGATTTCGAAATCGCCGGGTTTGCAACGCTTTTGGGTGGCGCAGGCGCGGAGACCGTGACCAAACTGGTCGGCAATGCCGCGGTAGTCTTTGCGCGAAACCCCGACCAATGGCAGAAGCTGCTCGACGACCGCAGCAAGATTCCCGCAGCGGTCGAGGAACTGCTTCGTTACGAGGCGCCGGCGCAGTACAACGTCCGCCGATCCATGAGAGAAGTCCACTTGCACGGTGTCACGATCCCGGCAGGCAAACCGGTCTTCCTGCTCGGCGGTTCGGCGAACCGCGACCCCGAGGCGTTCACCGACGCTGACAGGTTCGACATCGACCGCGATCGGACGGAGGCACAGAACCTCGGCTTCGGGTACGGGGTGCACAGCTGCCTCGGCGCGGCGCTGGCCCGGATGGAGAGCGCGATCGCGTTGGAGAAGCTGCTCGACGTCATGCCGCGCTACGAGGTCATCTGGGACGAGTGCAAGCGGGTGGCGATGCAGAATGTCGCCGGCTGGTCGCATGTCCCGGTCCGGGTGCTGCACTAACTCCGCCGAGCAGACGCAAAAGGCCCCGACACGCCGAGGTTTTGGGATCTTTTACGTCTGCTCGCGCTTACAAGCCGGAGACGATGACGCCGTTGCAGTCGGCTGCCGCCTGCCGCAGCTTGGCGGCTGCCTGATAGGCGTCAGAGTGGTACCACTCGCGGGCGGCCTCGACCGACTCGAACTCGAGGACGACGGTCTGGCTGCCGTGCCACTCCCCCTCCAGCACCTCGGGCTTCTGGTCGAAGGACAGCAGAGTCGAGCCGGCCATCGCCTTGCCAGCTAACTTGGCGTACTCGGCCATCCCGGCCGGATCCTTGATGTCCTCGGTGAGGATGATGTAGCCCTTGCGCATTCGAACTCCTTGGTTCTCAGTCGATTTCGCTGATCGCTTGTTCAGGACAGTTCTCGATGGCCTCCTGCGCGGCGCCTTCCAGGCCGGCCGGGACATCGGACGGATCGGCGACGGCATACCCGTCGTCGGTCATGCTGAAGACATCGGGGCACAGCGTCAGGCACATGCCGTGTCCTCGGCACCGGTCCTCGTCGACGCCGACCTTCATGAGCGCTCCTCGGCCAAATCGAATTCCAGATGCAGCTCCGTCAGCCCGCGCAAGATATAGGTCGGAATGTATTGGTAATTCCGGTTATTCGCAGGGCCGTGCCGGCTCTCCGAGATCCTGATGTCGGTGGTGCGATCGAGCAGACGCTCGAGCCCGACCCGGGTTTCGGCCCGCGCGAGCGGCGCGCCCGGGCAGCTGTGGATACCGCGCCCGAAGGCGAGGTGCTGGCGAGCGTTCTTGCGTTCGGGGTCGAAGCTGTCCGGGTCCTCGAAGCGGCGTGGATCTCGGTTGGCCGCCCCGTTGATCACCATCAGCGTGCAGCCGGCTGCGACGGCCTCCTCGCCGACGGTGGTCGGCACCCGCGACAACCGGAAGTCGCCCTTCACCGGGCTCTCGATGCGCAGGCATTCCTCGATGAAGTTCGGGAGCAGACTGCGGTCCTCACGCAGCCTCCGCTGAATGTCCGGGCGATCGCCGATCACCTTCAACGCCGTGCCGAGCAGCCGCACAGTCGTTTCCTGTCCGGCGGAGAAGACGTTCGTTGCCACCCGAACCACGTCCCCAACCTCCGGCATGGATCCGTCGGGGAAGGTGGCGGTGGCCAGCCCAGTCAGCACGTCGTCGCGAGGTTCGCGGCGACGGTCCTCGACGTATGTCGCGAACACCTCGTAGAGGTACTCGAGCGGCGTCTTGGTCAACGTCTTCTCCGCGTTGCCCAGACCGCCCCCGTGGGTGCCGCGCGCAAGCCGCTCGATGAGCTCGTCGCGGTCCTCCGCGGGAACGCCGAGCAGGTCGGCGATGACCTGCAAAGTGAACGGACCGGCGAAACCCTTGATGAATTCGCCTTCACCCGGTGCGAGGAACCTGTCCAGGATGTCGTCGGCGAGCTGCCACATCGCGTCCTCGTTCTCCTTGAGGCGCTTGGGCGTGATCAGCCGCATCAGCAGTGCTCGGTGATTGGTGTGGGTCGGCGGGTCGAGGGTCGGTAGTTGGTCGCTGAACGGAATCTCGTCGCGGTGCTTCTCGATCAGCTCGGTGACAGCTTCACCATCTAGACCTTCCACGGCTACCGGAAAACCTGGAAACGGGCCGGTCACCGAGATGCACGACGAGAAGGCCTCGGCGTTGTTGTAGACGTCGACTGCCTCCTGCCAACCCGTCACCATCGTTACGCCGTAGTGGTCCTCACGGGTCACCGGGCACTTGCTGCGGAGTGCCTCGTAGAACGGGTACGGATCGTCCGTCAGACGACCATCCCGGAAGAAGTCGACCGCGGTGGGGTCCTCGGCCATGCGCCCTCCGTTCCAACGATCTCGCTATACGAGAACGTGATTCTCATCTTTGGGTATTAGATTTCCATAGTGCCACGTCGGCGTCAACGAGGGGGCCGTCAAGTGGTCAACTACTGGATCGGCTCGTCACCGAGGACCGTCGTGCGCAGCATCTCCCGCGGCGAATTCGGGTCATAGGGTGCCGCGCGGTGCAGCACACCGCGGTTGTCCCAGATGACGGTGTCGCCGACGGACCACGTGTGGCTGTACACCTTGTCGGGCCGGGTCGCTCGGTCAAGCAACTCCTCCAGCAGTGCCCTGCCTTCGTCGCGGTCCATGCCGACGATGTAGTCGGCCGACGCGCCGAGCACCAGCGACTTGCGCCCGGAGCGATGCGTCCACACCAGCGGATGCTCGTGGGTGCGCCGGGCCCGCCAGCGCGCCAGCAGCTCCGGCGAGGGATTCGGGGTGACCCGGCGCTGGGAGGCTTCCAGCGAGTGCACGACCCGCAGCGACCCGTACCGCTGCTTCTCCTGCTCGCTCAACGCGTCATACGCCGCATAGGAGCTGGCGAACTCGGTCTCCCCGCCGCGGTCCGCGACCTGGAAGGCCGAGAGCACGGTGGCCATCTGAGGAAACGTCTCCTCGACCGGGGTGCAGCCGTCGATGTGCCAGTCGAACGTCGCCCGCAGGTAGTCCGCTGAGGAGTTTTTCGACTTGTCGAGCGTGACGGGGTAGATCCCGGCAACCGGATGATGCCCGTCGGAGGAGTGGTCGACCTCGCCCAGCCGCCCGCAGAACGCCACCTGCGCCTGCGGATCGAGGTCGAGCGCTGGAAAGACCAGCACGCCATTGTCTTCGAGCGCCTCGAGCACCGCCTCGCCCAGCAGATCGTCGGTTGCAAGCCGGTCGGGGTCGATGCCAGCCACCTCGGCGCCGACCATCTCGGTCAGTTTGTTGATGGTGAACAGACTCATCACGGCACCGGTCCTGCCACGCGGTCGATGACGGCATCGGCGGAGTCGGTCGGCTTCTGTTGGCCGAAGACCTCGATGGCCATCGAGACCATGATCATCGAGTAGATGAGGTGCAGCAGGTGCAAGGCGTCGTCCGGCACATCGTCGAGCGGGAACTTGTCGCAGTAGTCGATCGCCTCCTCGAAGCGAGGCGAGAATGCGTCGTAAAACCGTCGGATCTCCGGCATGGGCGTGGCCATTCTGGCCTGCCAGCGTTCGGCTTCCGTTGCAAGACACCATTTCTCGGCGAGCGGCTCGAATTCGGCGAACGCGCTGGGCAGTCGAGATTCGGTCATGGTCACACCCCCACCGGGCTTCGCTCGGCCTTGTACTCCTGGACCCAGTCGACGGCAACCTTGTGCAGGTGGCGCACGAGAATCTCCTGATCGCTGAGCGGGAAGTCGTCGACGACGTCGTATTCCAGCGCAGCCTGCGTACCGCCCAACATTCCCGCGTCCTGCAGTGCGAACTCCTTGAGCACCACCGACGCGACCTCGTGCTCGATGCGCTCGCGCACGGTCTGCGCAGGATGGAATGCGTTGTAGGCCTCGAACTTGTGGGTGTTGTGCGATGTCGGCCAGTAGCGGTACAGCAAGTACCAGCCGTGGTAAATGAGGATCTCCAGGTTCGGGAAGATCTGGAAGTTGGTGATGCCCCACGGTTCGATGCCGCCCGGATTAAGGCCGGCAGAGAAGTGCGTCTCAGGTGTCCGCCACGGCCCGACGAGTCCGCTGCGCGTTATGCGCTCGACGGGATACATGTACTCGGGATCGAGCAGCCACCGCCGAGTGCCCGCGGTGGACACCAGTCGGTGCGGGCCGTCGATCTGGAAATGCCCGCACTCGAAGGTCTGGTTGGGTTGCCGCACCGCGCTGGGCACCTGCTGCGAATGCAGCGACGGAACGTGGTAGTACTCCTGGAAGGCGTCGGCGAAGATCTTCCAGTTGCTGTTGTTCTGCGCCGCGAAGTCGTACCGTTCGGTCATCAGCCCGAACGGATAGTCGTCGAGCGCGGTGATCATGGGACCGAGGAACTCTCGCAAACCCCACCGAGGTTCAGGGTCGAAGTTGATGAAGATGAACCCGTTCCACACGTCGCAATGCACCGGCTTCAGGCCGTAGTCCGCACTGTCCAGATCGAAGAACTCCGACTGCTGCTGTACGAACGTCAGATCGCCTTTGAGATCGTAACGCCACCCGTGGTACTTGCAGGTGAACTGCCGGCAGGTGCCGTTGACCTCTTCGTTGGGAAAGTCGTTCCACACCAACTTGTTTCCGCGATGACGGCAGACGTTGTAGAAGGCACGGATCGTTTCGTCCTTGCCCCTCACCACGATCACCGAGGTCTTGGCCGCGTCGATCTCCTTGGTGAAGTAACTGCCAACGCGAGGCACCTCCTCCACGCGGCCGACATTGAGCCAGGCCCTTTTGAAGACGGCTTCGCGTTCGAGCTCGTAGAACTCCGGCGACGTCGAGTCGCGAAAGGACACCGGCGCAGTACCGAGCTCCGGGTAATGCTCCGTCCAACTGCCCTCGGCCGGTTTAGGCCATCGCCCCATGCTGTCCTCCTTTGTCACATCACCGATCCGCCGTTGACACCCAAGGTTTGACCGGTGATGAAACCAGCCTGCTCTGAACACAGAAATCCGACCGCGGCGGCGATGTCGTCGCCGGTACCGAGGTGGCCGACCGGAATGCTCGCGGCCATCTGCTCATTGGAGGGCAGAAGACCCGCGGCCTGCGACTGGTGCTGCATCGGCGTCTCAATACCCGATGGCGGAACGTTGTTCACCGTGATGCCGGTCGGCCCGTACTCGCGTGCCAGGGATCGGGTCAATGACAGCAGCGCACCCTTTGACGCGGCATAGTGCGCCATTCCCGGCGAGCCCCGTTGTGCGCTGGACGACGAGATCATCACAATGCGGCCCCATCCCGCCTCGACCATGTCCGGCACCGCTACCTGACAGCAGTGAAATGTTCCGGTCAGGTTGACTGCGATCAGGCGCTCCCATGCCTCTGGAGTGATCTCGGTGAACGGCGCGAAATCGACCAGCCCGGCGCTGGTGACCAGGATGTGCACCGGCCCCAGCTCGCTCCGCACCTTGGCGAAGGCCTCCTCGACCGCCGGGCGATCGCTGACGTCGGCCGCGACCGCGAGCGCCGTCACGCCTTCGGCACGTAGCTCTTCGGAAACCCGCTGTGCCGCTTGGCTGTCGAGGTCCAGCACGGCTACCTTGTGCCCGCGCCTGCCCAGCTCGTGGCATGTCGCTTCACCCATGCCGGATGCGCCCCCGGTCACCACGGCCACACGGGTCATTGCACGTCCTCCACTCACGACTCGTAGACCACTCGGACGGTTCTGCTGGTCGGCAGCGCCTGGCAGGTCAGCACCCAGCCATCCGCCACCTCGTCGTCCTCGAGCGCGTCGTTGTTCAGCATTCGGGCACTGCCTTCGACTACGCGCGCCATACACGTTGCGCAGGAACCGGTTTCACACGAATACGGCGGCTGCAAGCCAGCCAAGCGCGCGGTCTGCAACAGCGTGTTGCCCGCCCGGTATGTCGCTGACTTGGTCCGGCGGTCCAGTTCGATGACGACCTCTTCCGCGACGACGACGGCCACGTCCCCTTCGGTGTCCTCACTCATCAAGAGCCACATTATCAAGTACTTGTCATTAGTATCAAGTACTTACTACTCGGGGCCGATGTGATCGGTGTAGAGCTTGTGACCGGTGCCCTTTTCGATAATGCGACCGAGCAGTTCGCGAAGTGTTTCCTGCTCGGAGCTACTGAGCACGTCGAAGACCTTGGCATGGGCGGCGATCGCGTCGCTGACAACGGCTTCGGCGACTTTGCGTCCGTGGTCGGTGAGGAAGGCCTGCAGTATCCGGCCGTGTTGCGGATCCTGTTTCCGCTCGACGAGGCCGCGACGTTCGAGCTCCTTGAGGGCCAGTTGCACGCCCTGTGGGCTGATGAGCAGCCGACGCGCCAAGTCGGCCCCGGACAGGCCGGGCTCGGTGGCCAGTTGGCGCAGCATGCCGATCTGCGCGGTGCTCACGCCGTGCTCACTGACCGCATCGTTCACGGTCGTCAGCGAGAAGTACCACGCCTGCTTGAGCAGCCAGAGGATGTTGTCGGTTTGTTCCACGCTCGCCTCCCTTCTCGCTAGTGCTTGTAGACCTGGCCGTTTTTCATCACGAACCGCACATCGAGCGTGGTGGCGATGTCACGAGATGGATCGCCGGGCACAGCGACGATGTCGGCGAGGAATCCCGGCGCGAGGCGGCCGAGTTCGTCGTC
>JAJKIB010000066.1 GCA_021154745.1 Mycobacterium sp. | reverse complement strand
CAAAACGCCGGCGGGAAAGCGCGTTTCATCGCGGCTGATCTTTCGAACGCCGACGACACACGTCGGCTCGCTGCCAAAGCCGGCCGAGTCGACATCCTGATCAACAACGCCGGTGTCTACAAGTTCGGGGCCACTGCCGAGACCGACGACGCCTTCTTCGACGAGCACGTCAACCTCAACCTGCGCGCGCCATACATCCTTGTACAGCAACTGGTCCCGGCCATGGCCGAGCGAGGCCAGGGCGTCGTCGTCAATCTCAGCACCGTGGCTGCCTCAATACCAGCGCGTACCGGCGGCATATACGGCGCCACCAAGGCAGGCGTCGAACTGTTGACCCGCGTATGGGCCGATGAGTTCGGCCGCTCCGGGGTGAGGGTCAACGCCGTGCAGGCCGGACCGACCGAAACCCCCGGAACAGCCGTGACACCCGGGCTCACCGACGGTTTAGGCCAGCTCACCACGCTCGGCCGTGCCGCCACCGTCGACGAAATCGCCAATGCCGTCACATTTTTGGCCTCACCAGCCGCAAGCTATATCAACGGCGCAATCCTGCCGGCCAACGGTGGTCAGGTCGCGATCGCCCCGTGATCACGGCGTTAACTCGAACGCGGTGACGAGTTGGCCGATGTCGCGGCGGCGCGAATTGGCCGGCCACACCACCCACGTGCGGCGCACCAACGGGTGGCCGACGAGCGGGCTCCACGTCACGGACTCGGGAATGGGATGCGGCCAGTTCTCAGGGGCCAGCGCGAATGAGCGTCCGGCGCTGACGGCCGCGAGCTTCACCGCGGCAATGAGCAACTGGTCCTCCGGCGGCGGAGGGCCAAGGTCGATGCCATGGGTACGCAAGATAGCAGTCAACTCGTCGTGCCAGGCGGGGCTGTTGGAGCGCGGAAAGCCAAGCCATTGCAGCCCGCTCAGCGCGTCGAGCCGCGCGCCATCGGGGCCGACGAGTCCGGCCGCCAGCTCAGAGGCGAGTAGTACGCCCAGGTTCTCGCACACCACCAGCATCGCGTCGAATTCCTCGCCGACAGGCCGTTCCCGTACCAGGCCGACGTCGAGCTCACCGCCTCGCAACGCGGAAAGCTGTGCGGCCGTTGCCAAGTGACGCGGCATCACCCGCGTCTCCGGACGGTTCACGGCGAATTTGGCAAGAGTGGGCTGCAGCAGATCGGGCGGCAGCTCCATCGGCACCCCGAGCCGCAGGATTCCGCCTCCTTCGGTGGTGAACTCAGTCATCCGCCGCAAGGCCTGGTCATGTCTGGCCAAAATGGCTCGGGCCTCGGCCAGTAGCGCGGCCCCGGCTTCCGTCGGTCGCACGCCGGTGCTGCTGCGCTCCAGTAGCTTGACGCCAAGCTGGCGTTCAAGCGAGCTGACGGTCTGCGACAACGCGGGCTGGCTGATGTGGAGCCGACGCGACGCGGCCGACATTCCACCTTCCTCGGCCACGGCCACGAATGCGGCTAGTTCCCGCAGCTCCATCGGGCCAGCTTATGGCCGCGATCTCGGCGGGGTATGCCAAGCCGCCCTCAATCTCGGCGCGGTGGGCGTTTCATTGCATATGACTACTCGACAACGAACCGAAGGGTGTCAGCATGGAAACGCCCCAAAACTCCTATGACGTGATTGTCATCGGCGCTGGACCTATCGGCCAGAACGTCGCCGATCGCGCCCGCGTCGCCGAGCTGAGCGTCGCGGTAGTCGAACGCGAACTGGTGGGCGGCGAATGCTCGTATTGGGCGTGCGTTCCCAGCAAGGCGCTACTGAGGCCGGTCATCGCGGTGGCTGACGCGCGTCGCATCGACGGCGCCCGCGAGGCGGTCACCGGTTCTCTTGATACCGCACGGGTTTTCGGCCGCCGCAACCGCTACGTGTCCGACTGGGACGACAGCGGCCAGGCCGACGCGTACGTGACGGGAATCGGCGCCGACTTGGTCCGCGGCCACGGCAGGTTGGAGGGACCGCGGCGGGTCGCCGTCACCACGCCCACCGGCGAAGTGGTGACGCTCACCGCCCGTCATGCTGTCGCGATCTGCATCGGCAGCGGCGCCGCGCTGCCCGACATACCGGGGATCGCCGAGGCCAACCCGTGGACCAATCGCCAAGGCACAGACAGCAGCGAGGTGCCCGAACGGCTCGCCGTCGTCGGCGGTGGCGGGGTCGCGGTGGAGATGGCGACCGCGTGGCAAGGTCTCGGCTCTTCGGTCACGCTGCTGGCTCGCCGCTCTGGCCTGCTGCCCCGGATGGAGCCGTTCGCCGGCGAGCTCGTCGGCCGCGGGCTCGCCGAGGCCGGCGTGGATGTGCGCGTCGGCGTCTCGGTCACCAAACTGCGCCGCCCGGGCGGCTCGGGACCTGTGACGCTAGAGCTAGACGATGGCAACGAACTCGAGGCCGACGAGGTGTTGTTCGCCACCGGCCGCAAGCCACTCACCGACGACATCGGTCTCGACACCGTCGGCCTGACACCGGGGACTTGGCTCGACGTCGACGACACATGCCAGGTCCGCGACGTCAAGGACGGCTGGCTGTATGCCATGGGCGACGCGAATCACCGGGCGCTGCTCACCCACCAGGGCAAGTACCAGGCGCGCATCGCAGGTGCTGCGATCGGTGCCCGTGCGACCGGAAAGTCGTTGGACACCGAGCCGTGGGGCGTGCACGCGACCACCGCCGACCACTTCGCGGTGCCGCAGGTGTTCTTCACCGACCCGGAGGCCGCGGCGGTCGGCATCACCGCCAAGCAGGCCGAAGAGGCCGCGCATCGGGTGCAGGTGGTCGACGTCGAGATCGGCGAGGTGGTGATGGGCGCCAAGCTCTACGCCGACGGCTACACGGGCCGGGCCCGCATGATCGTCGACCTCGACGAGGGTTACCTGCTGGGTGTCACGTTCGTCGGACCGGGCGTCTCCGAGCTCTTGCACTCCGCGACGATCGCCGTCGCCGGTCAGGTGCCGATCGACCGGCTATGGCACGCGGTTCCATGCTTCCCGACGATCACCGAGGTGTGGCTTCGTCTGCTGGAGGCGTATCGGCAGCAGACCGCGGCTTAGCCGCAATCGCGCACGTACGAATGCGACGGCTGCGGGGCCAAGCCACCGGCAAACTCTCCGCAGAAGAGCAGTCGTCAACGCTCATCTAGATGCGGTGAGCGGTTCTAATCACCTGCCGACCAGCCGACTGTCCGGTGACGGACCCGACCCCCGCTTCACCAATCCCCTGCCGGTGATCAGCGGCAGATCCAACGCCGACAGCAGACCGGGTTCCGCGGCGCAGACCGCCGGAATCGCGTTGACCATCCGGGAGGCCCCGGCCATCCTCGCGCCGAGATCGTGATCGTGGTCGTCGGCGAGTTCGAATTCGCACCGCATGCTGGGCGAGCCATCGATTTCGACGCGGTAGGCGCCGCGACCGGAGGCGCCGCCGTAGCCGAGATCACGCGGCGGGATCGAAATGTGTGGCTGCGGCCAGTCTGGCGCGATGTCGTCGTGCATACGGGTGACGTGGTCGACGACGAAGGTTGGATGGCCATCGACGTATCCGGTCAACGTGGATCGCATCCCCGCGATCGTTCCGGCGGCGATGTGCCCGGTCGGCGTATCGAACGATATCTCCGCCGGCATGCGCTCGACGGTTTCCTCGATGTCATCGACGCGAACCCCCAAGCCGTCGGCCAACTGGTGAAGCACCGGCCCCCAACCGAAGGTGAACACGCCTGGCGTCGCGGCGAAAGGAACCTCCCCCGGCGGTTTGCCGAAGCCAAGGATGTCGTACACGGCGGTTCCGTCCGGGTATGTCGCATAGTTGAACATCTCGGTGACGCGGATGGAGTCGATGGTGCGGGCAACACCCGAAAGTGCCAGCGGCAGCACATCGTTGGCGAATCCGGTATCGATACCGGTGGTGAAGAACGACACCCCGCCAGCCAGCGCAGCCTCGCGCAACGGATCGGTGAACGCCGCATCGACTGCATTGGGATACACCAACGGCACGATGGAACACGACACCACGTTCTTGCCGGCACTCAGAATCGACACGATGTCGTTGACGGCCTCCAGCGGCCGCAGGTTCGCGGCGGCGGCGTAGACCACCACGTCGGCGTCACCGCCGAGCAGCGTGGCCGGTTCGGTGGTCGCGACCACGCCGACCGGGTCGGCACCGCATAACTCCCCGGCGTCTCGTCCTGCCTTCGCGTCGCTGTGCACCACCAGGCCCACCAACTCCAGTTCGGGGTGATCGATCACGCCCCGCAGCGCAATCACACCCATGGAGCCCGGGCCCCACACCGCCACTCGGATGGCCATTTGTCCTCCTAATATTAGGACGTGTAGAGCTACTATTAGGACGGATCGTAAGGAGGCAATGTGGTCGCGTCAACGCCCCAGTCCCCACCCACCCGGCGAGCGATGGATGTCCTCGGTGCGCTAGCCGCGTCATCGAGTGGTTTGACCTCCGCTCAGCTGGCCCGTCAGTGCGCCATCAGCACGTCGACGTGCGCCTTGGTGTTGGGAGAACTCGAACGTGGCGGATGGGTCGCCCGCTACGACGATCGCCGCTACGGACTGGGCACCGGGCTGTTCGGATTGGTCCGTGGGCTGCGCAACCAATTTCCCCTGCTCGACGAGGGCCGAACCGCATTGGTCAATCTGCACGAGAGGCTGGCGGCTGGCTGTTCGATGTCGCGGATCGACGGTGATCACCTCACCGTCATCGACGCGGTGGGACATGGCAGTGACGGTGAACATGTTGTCGGGCAGCGCTTCCCGATCGACCCGCCGTTCGGTCTGGTGGCGATGGCATGGCGAGACGACGCTGCGGTAGACCGGTGGCTGCGAGGCGTCACGCCGCGGCTTACCCGGGCCGACATCGACCAATATCGGCAAGTGCTCGCCGATGTCCGCGCACGCGGCTACGGAGCCTGGAGGTTCGACGAAGCCCACGCGTCATTGCACGACCGAGTCGCCGGAATCTTGGCGTCTCTGGAACCAACCGCGAAGATGGCGCGGCAGCTGACCAACCTGATGACGATGGTCACCCTGCGATCCATCACTCGGACCCTGGAAAAGGACTTGCCTGCAACGGAATTCGTGGTTCTGCCGATCTTCGGCCGCACCGGCCAGCCTGAGTACCAGATCGAGATTCACATCCGCCGCCCGGACGCCCTCACGCTCGATGAGTTGAACATTGCGCTCACGAATGCGCAGGACGAACT
>JAJKIB010000065.1 GCA_021154745.1 Mycobacterium sp. | reverse complement strand
GTCGCGGCGAATACTGGGCCATGACCCAGGTTTGATTAGAGCTCCGGACCCTCGGCGCGCAGGTCGTCGACATTCTTCATGGCGTCGCGTAGCTTGCCCAGCCACTCATCGGCGTGCTCGCCGACGAGCCGAACCGACCACGCGAGCGCGTCCGAGCGCGACCGCGCCACGCCGGCGTCGACGAGGGTGTCCAGCACCTGGCGCTCCGGCTGCTTGAGCCGGGTCATGACCGGTACGGCGATGTGGGTGAACAGGATCCGCTCGTAGTTGTCGTCGCCGACCGCCCCGATTTCTACGCCCCATGCAACCTTGCGGCCGTACCGGGCTTCGGCTTCGTCGGCGATGCGCATGCGCTCGGGGCGAGTCTCTTCGCGGAAGCGGGCGATTCTGCCGGATGCCCGGGCCTCGCTCTCGTCGCCCTCGGCCTCGGGTAGGCGGCCGATGACGGTGATCTCTTCGCGGTCGACGACGACCGTCGGGTCGCCGGCGAACCAGCCGTCGGGAAGCCGGCCGGCGAACCAGTCGGCGGCGTCGCTTGCATCGGGTTGCTCGGCCTGTTGCCAGCCGCCGGAGCGGCCGGACCGTCGGCCATGTAGGTGATGGTGTCTCATGATTACATGATTACACCGTTACAAGCGATGTGGAACGGCTTTCACCGCGAGCGAACGGCGGTGAACACATCGAGCCGGGCCAGCTGTGTGCGGCCGACGTCGTCGAAGCGATTCCGGAGCACCTGCTCAATGTGGCCGAGCAAGTCCTCGGGCAGGCGGAGGGACCTGACGATGCGGGACGGTTCCGTGCCGCCATGCCAGGCGATGACGACCGTGCCGCCAGGACGAACGACCCGGTGCAGCTCCCCTACCGCGGCGTCGAGGTCGGGCCAGATCGCCACGTTGTTCACCGAGACCAAGCGGTCGACGCTGGCGTCGGGAAGACCGGTGCGCTCGGCAGTACCGAGGTCGAGCCGAACGCGGCCGGTGCGGACGGCCTTGCGATTGCGCCGCCTGGCCTGGTCGCGCATGTCTGCGGACGGGTCGACGCCCTGGATGGTCGCCGCGTCGGTGCGTGCGGCGAGAAGCCGGATGAGACCGCCAGGGCCATAGCCGATTTCGAGGACGTCGTCGCCGGGTTGAACTCCGAGAACGCCGACCACGTCGTCCTGTTTGTTGTTCCACAGCATCCACCGGCCTGCCAGCCGGCCAAGCCAGCCCCTGGGGTGCGCGAACGGGTTGTTGGTCGAGGGATCGAGGATCCCAAGCCGTCGATGCGGTGCCATAGCACCACGCTGGCACTTCAAGCCGGGTTGAAGTCAAATAGAAATATGGAGCTCGTAACGATCGGCGATGCCGCCCAGATGCTTGCGCTCAATGCGTCGGCGCTGCGCTACTACGAGGACCGGGGCTTGATCACCCCCGAGCGCCGCGGCGGCAAGCGCATGTACGGCCGTGAGCACCTGCGCCGCCTCGCCTTCATCCAGCTGATGCAGCGTCTCGGCGTGCCGCTGGATGCCGCCTCGGCCGTCCTCAACGAGCCCAGCGACCAGTGGCGGGGCGTGGTCCGCGAGCAGATCGCCGCCATCGACGAACTCATCGCCCGCGCGAACGGCGCACGCGACTTCCTCGAACACGCGCTCGCGTGCCCCGCCGATCACCCGGTCGACCAATGCCCCCACATGATCGAAGGGCTTGATAAGCGGCTCGAGGGAGTCACGATCGAGGAGCTTGCGGCACAGCAGGGCCAGCAGGTGCCTACCGCTTCATGAGCAGGACGGCGCCGCCGCCGACCACTGCCCCGATCAGCAGCAGCACGGCCAAGGCCGGGCTGACCAACCACCACACGAGTGCGATCACGGCGATGCCCGGCGAGACGGCGAACAGCACCATGCCCGGGTGCTGCTTGATGACCGCGAGAGCGCCCTGCGCCCGGACCCGGTCGATTTCCTTTGCCATGACATAAAGAATGCCAGCGGTTGCCCTACTTTGGTCTTTATGACAAGAACTGGGCCTGGAAGCTGGCAACCCGACCCCGAGGGACGCTACGAGTTTCGATGGTTCGACGGGCAGCGCTGGACCGATCAGGTGTCGCATCGCGGTCAGGTCGGCCGGGCGCCGATGGGCGGAGGAGCGCCGCCTCAGCCAGGTGGACCGCCGCAGGGAGCTGCGCCCAAGGCGGCTCCGGTCGGCCAGCCGTCCGGTGACGGATTCACCGGCATCACCGGGGATCTGGTCGACGGACGGTTCAGCGAAAAAGAGGCCAAGCCGATCGCGAACCAGAACTCGAAGCTGCTGCGCGTGCGCCTCGGCGAACCGTTCATGGCCCGTCAGGGATCGATGGTCGCCTATCAGGGCAACGTGGACTTCTCGTTCGAGGGCGGGGGTGCCTCGAGGTTCATCAAGAAGGCGTTGACCGGTGAGGGCCTGCCGCTGATGCGGTGCCAGGGTCAGGGAGACGTATTCCTTGCCGAGCGCGCCTACGACGTCCATCTGCTGAACCTGAACAACGCGGGGTTGTCGATCAGCGGAAAGAACGTGCTCGCATTTTCCTCGAGCCTCGACTGGAACATCGAGCGGGTGAAGGGCGGCAGCATGGTCGCGGGCGGGCTGTTCAACACGACGTTGCGCGGCACCGGTTGGGTGGCGCTGACCACCGACGGCCCGCCGGTCGTGCTCAACGCGGCCGAGGCGCCGACCTTTGCCGACACCAACGCGGTGGTCGCGTGGTCGGCGAACCTGCAGACACAATTGAAGACGAGCGTCAAAGCGGGGGCACTGATCGGTCGAGGGTCCGGGGAGGCGCTTCAGGTGTCGTTCTACGGGCAGGGTTTCGTCATCGTCCAGCCCTCCGAGGGCATCCAGGTCACCACAACTCAGTAGCTCAGAGCTCGAGCAGGACCGTGACTGGCCCGTCGTTGACAAGATGGACCTGCATGTCGGCGCCGAACACGCCGGTTTCCACGTGGGCGCCGAGTCGGCGCAGTGCGTCGGCGAACACGGTCACCAGCGGTTCGGCGACGGCGCCGGGCGCAGCCGCGTTCCACGTCGGCCGCCTGCCCTTGGCGGTGTTGGCGTAGAGCGTGAACTGGCTGACCACGAGAATCGGCGCACCGACATCCGATGCGGACTTCTCGTCGTCGAGGATCCTTAGCTGCCAGAGCTTTTCGGCCAGACGCTGCGCCTTCGCGGCGTCATCGGTGCGCGTCACGCCGACCAAGGCGAGCAGCCCCTGGCCGTCCGGGCTGATGGTGCCGACGACGTCACCGCCGACCGTCACCGACGCCGAGGTCACGCGTTGCACGAGGATGCGCATGACCGCCGATGCTGCCATGGCCGCCAGACGTAGGCCTTTCGGGTCATACCCCACCGGGGTACCGTTCGCGATATGAGGCTCAACTCGATTGAACGCGCTTTCGTGAACAACCCGGTGCGCGCCGCGCATCAGCACCACCGGGAAGCGGCGTGGTTCCGCCGACTGGCCGGCGGCGCGCTGTCGGGTCAGCACGTGCTGGAGGTTGATTGCGGGCAAGGCGTCGACGCCCAGGTGATCCTGGACCGACTCGGGGCCGCCAGCGTCACCGCATTCGATCTCGACGACTCGATGGTCGAACTGGCGCGACGCCGATTGCAGGGCCGCCCGGTGTCGTTGTCGGTGGGCGACGTCTGCGCGATCGAGCAACCGGCGTGCGCGATCGACACCGTCGTCGACTTCGGGATCATCCATCACGTGCCCAATTGGCAGGAGTCCATTGGTGAGATCGCCCGCGTACTGCGGCCCGGCGGTCTGCTGCTCTTCGAGGAGATCCCCCGCCACATGCTGGACACGTGGGTATTCCGCACTCTCACCGTCCATCCACGTGAAAACCGTTTCGAGGCAGACGAGTTCGCGGCCGAACTGGCCCGGCACGGATTGCACGGAACCGGACGGGTCGAGCAGCACTTCGGCGGCGCGCTGTTCGTCGGTGCGGCGCGCAAGACCTGAACGGCGGTCATCGCCGAGTTGGCACCGTCGGCGGTCGGCGCGGCTACGTCGTTGGGACGGTCTTGCGGGCGACGAGCCGTTCGACGATGCCGAGCTTGAATCTCTGGACTTGCTCGATTTCGAATCCTGCCGCGCGGACGTCGTTGAGTGGGCGGCGCAAGAAGTGTTCGCCGCCACGAGGAACGGTGAACACCTCCAAGGCGCGTTGCACGCCGCGCGCAATCCGCGAGCTGCTCTCAATGTGGTCGACGAGGATGAGGCGTCCGCCGGGACGCAGGACGCGCGCCATCTCCGCAATGGCCTTCACGTGGTCGGGGATGGTGCAGAGCCCGAATGTACACACAACGGTGTCGAATGTGTCGTCGTCGAACGGCAGCTCTTGGGCGTTGGCCTGTTGCAGGGCGGCTCGGCCGCCGAGTTCGGTTGACCGTTTGCGCGCGATGTCGAGCATGAGGTCGCTGAGGTCGATGCCTGTCAACGTAATGTCATCGGGATAGGCGTCGAGATTGAGCCCGGTCCCGACGGCCACCTCCAACACATTTCCTGTCGCTTGACCACACGCCCAGTGACGGGAGTCGCCGAACACGTGGCGGTCCCAGAACCGCATCTCTCGGTCATAGGTGCGGGAGTGCTTGTCCCAGTAGCGGTGCCATCGCTCGGTGCGATCCTTGCTTGACGTCATGGCTGTTCACCTATCTAAGTACGTAGATCGTATGCTCCGCGGTGCGCCCGAGAATCGCCTACTTGAATTGCCGTAGTCGCAAGCTGTTGCTGACCACGAACACCGACGAGAACGCCATCGCGGCGCCGGCGAGCATCGGATTCAGCAGGCCGGCAGCGGCGATCGGCAGCGCCGCGACGTTATACGCGAACGCCCAGAACAAGTTGCCCTTGATGGTCGCCAACGTCTTTCGCGAGAGGCGGATTGCATCAGGAACCGCACGCAGATCGCCACGCACCAGCGTCAGATCGCTGGCCTCGATGGCGACATCGGTGCCGGTGCCCATTGACAGCCCGAGATCCGCCTGAGCGAGCGCCGCCGCGTCGTTGACACCGTCGCCGACCATCGCCACCACCCTGCCTTCGGCCTGCAGCCGCTTGACGGTGTCGACCTTGTCCTGTGGCAGCACTTCCGCGATGACCTCGTCGATGCCGACCTGCCGCGCGATCGTGCGGGCCGTGGCCTCGTTGTCGCCCGTGAGCATGATCGGCACCAAGCCGAGTGCGCGCAGCTGCCGGACCGCCGCGGCGGACGACGGCTTCACCGCATCGGCGACGACGAGCACGCCGCGGGCCCTGCCGTCCCAAGCGGCGGCCACCGCGGTCTTGCCCTCCGCTTCGGCGTCCCGCATCGACGCCGCGAGTGACTCCGGAAGGCGTTGTGACCAGTCGGCGAGCAGCCGCTCCCGGCCGACCACCACGGCGTGGCCGTCGACGACGCCCTGCACGCCGAGGCCCTCGAGATTGGTGAAGTTTTCGACCGCGGGAAGGTCGCCGAGTTTGTCACGCGCGCCGTCGGCAATGGCCTTGGCGATGGGGTGCTCGGAGGCATCCTCGAGCGCGCCCGCCAGCCGCAACACTTCGTCGGGCCGCTCATCATCGGCGGTGATGACATCCAGCAGGGTCATCGTGCCGGTGGTGACGGTGCCGGTTTTGTCGAGCACGATGGTGTCGATCCGACGCGTATTTTCAAGCACCTCCGGGCCCTTGATCAGGATGCCGAGTTGCGCGCCGCGGCCCGTGCCGACCATTAGCGCGGTCGGTGTGGCCAGCCCCAAGGCGCAGGGGCATGCGATGATCAAAACCGCCACAGCTGCAGTGAAGGCCGCGGCGACGGGCCCACCGGTGCCGATCCAGAAACCCAGTGTTGCCACCGACAGCGCGATGACGATGGGCACGAAGATTCCCGAGATCTTGTCGGCGAGCCGTTGCGCCTGAGCCTTGCCCGTCTGCGCATCCTCGACGAGCTTGGCCATCTGGGCCAGCTGGGTGTCTGAGCCGATTCGGTTGGCGCGCACCACCAATCGGCCGCTGACGTTCATCGTCGCGCCGACGACCTCGTCGCCGTTGGTGATTTCCACGGGCACGGATTCACCGGTGAGCATCGACGCGTCCACTGCCGAGTTGCCCTCGATCACGACACCGTCGGTGGCAATCTTTTCGCCCGGCCGGACAACAAACTCATCGCCGACAGCCAGTTGTTCGATCGGAATTCGTTGCTCCACCCCGCTTCACCGGACCGCCACGTCCTTGACGCCGAGTTCGAGCAGTGCGCGCAATGCCGCGCCGGCCCGTCGCTTGGAGCGGGCCTCGAAGAACCGGCCGGCGAGAATGAACGTCGTGACACCTGCGGCGGCCTCGAGGTAGATATTGCCCGTGCCGTCGGTCCGCGCGATGGTGAGCTCGAACGAGTGCGTCATACCCGCCATTCCCGCGGTACCCCAGAACAGCGCATAAGCGGACCACCCCAGCGCGGCAAGCGTTCCCATCGAAATCAGCGTGTCCATGGTCGCTGAGCCATGCCGGAGGTTGGCCCACGCGGCCTGGTGGAACGGCCAGGCTCCCCACACCACCACAGGCGCCGCCAGCGTCAGTGACAGCCACTGCCAGTTGGTGAACTGCAGGGCGGGAATCATCGCCATTGCGATCACCGGCACGGTGAGCACGAGTGAAACCAAAAGCCGCTGACGCAGCGAGGCGGTGGGGTCATCGTCGGCTGCCGGCGCAGCATCGCTGTCGGCGGCGGGAGTCGTCGGCTTGGGAAGCATTGCGGTATAGCCGGCATGCTCCACGGCCGCCACCAGCTCGTCGGCGGAGACATCACCGATGTAGTCGACGCGGGCCTTCTCGGTCGCAAAGTTCACTGTGGCCGTCACGCCGTCGATCTTGTTGAGGTTCTTCTCGATTCGGGCAGCGCAGGAGGCACACGTCATCCCGCCGATCTGCAATTCGACTCGGCCGTTCGGCGGGGTTTCTGTCACGGGATTCATCAGTGTCCGTGTCCTACTGGTGTTGGCTGCGCCGAGCCCGTAGCACCGACCGACACGGTGAACTCGGCGGTTCGCACCACATCGTTGTGCCGGAAGTCGAGGAACAGCCGGTAGTTCCCGGCGTTTGGAAGCGTCGTGTGGAAGCCGATCTCCGGTCCGGAGGGGGTGACGCCGTCGCCGGGCTCCCCCATCGGGTGCACGTGCAGATACGCCAGGTCCGACTCTCGCAGGGCAACCAGGTGACCGTAGGCGCCAAGGTAGGGCTGCAAATCGGTGACCGGCTTACCATTTCGGCTGACCGATAGCGTCAGCATCGACGATTCGTTGGCCTTCGGGTTGCCACTCAGCGTTACTGTATAGCCGTCGACGGTCGTCGTGGTGGCAGCCGGCGGCAGTTGCTGCGGGTCGTAACGGCCGGCCACATGTACGTCGGCGCCAAGGGTTAACGCCTGACCACCGGCCGGGACGAAATCGGCGAAGACGCGGTAGTCGCCCGCACTACTCAAATCGACTGGAACACTCCATGTTCCATCGCCGTCAAGGACGGGATGCACGTGTTGGAAACCCGCCATGTCACGCCGCACCACGATCAAGTGCAGCTGCTTCTCATGGCTGTCGACATATCGCGTCACGGGGGTGCCGCTGGAATCTGTGATCCGAAAGCGAAGCGGCACATCCTTGCTGGCGTTCACACGGGTCTGCGCCAGCTCGAGGGTGTAGCCGCCCTGGGCGGACATCAGTCCGCCCGGAAGGTCGTCGGACGCGGCATCCTGCTCCGCGGTCGCCATATCCGGGCCGAGGGTCCTACCGATCCCGACGGCGACGGCGAACACCACCGCGAGACCAAGCAGGAATCCCGCCAACTTCTGCCACACCTTCATGCGACTCAGCCTGCGAGCTCGTAGCCGGCCTCTTCGACAGCGCTCTTGATGGCGGCCGTCTCGACCGTGCCTTCGCTGTCGACGGTGACTTCACCGCTGGCCAGATCGACATCGACGCCCTTGACGCCGGGGATGCCGCCGACCTCTTCACGGACCGAAGTCGCGCAATGACCACAGCTCATGCCGGTGACGGTGACCCTGACAGTGCTCATGTCGTTCCTCTCCAATGGTGTCGTAGGTTCGCAACCCTTCTTACCATACCCCCCTAGGGTATGCAACGCTGTGCTCCGAACGGCGAAGGGCTTTATCGAATCTTCATCGAAGAGCTAGGTGAGCCTTACCTGGGCGGTCGAAGCTGGACGGGGTGGGAAGCAGCCCCCGGAGGTTCGAGCCGATCGTCCTGGCCACGATCGCCTTAATGGCGCTCAACGCATGCGGTAGTCCTGCCCCACCGGCGCCACAGATGATCACCGACAAGGGCGATCCCTTCAGTGACCTGCTGGTCCCAAGACTTCAGTCG
>JAJKIB010000064.1 GCA_021154745.1 Mycobacterium sp. | reverse complement strand
TTCTCCCGCCGCAACCGGCGCACCCTCGCCGACTGCTCCGAGGTCGTGCCTGCGCGGGCCCCGCATCGACCTCGGACTGCCGCGCCCACTTACGGACCGTCTCCGCGGTGCCGACCCCGAGCAGCTCAGCGACCCGACCCATCGCCGCCCACTCCGACTCGTGCTCCGCGCTGATCTCGGCGACCATCCGCACCGCCCGCTGCCTCAGCTCCAGCGGGTACCGCCTCGTTGAATCTCCTGGCATGGCTCCAAGCCTCCCAAGCGCTGGAGTCTCCGGACATGCCGGGGCGATTCAGACCTCCGCCGTTAGACAGCTTGTGTTGTTCCTTGCAGTCGATCCCCACGTGTGCCTACCCCGTTCGGGGATTTGTCTGACGACTAGTTCCACCCGGTTCGTCTCACGGAGTGCTTGATCGTATGTGGGGTGTCGCGCCGCGCTCGAGCAGACACTCGATCGCCAGTGCGGGGCGCGTCGCCAGCTGGGGCTGGTGGGCAGTCGAGGAAATCTGGACCTTGTCGACCAGCCGCATCCGTCGGGATCGCTGACCACGCGATCTCCGGTGAGCTGCGATTTTGCCGCGCCGTCGAACGCTGCTTGCCACCGCACCGTTGTGCACGGCGCTGGTTGCGGGGGTGGATCGCGAGTCCCTTGGCGGGTGTCCGTTCATCGCATCTCGGGCAGATCGTGGCACTCAGCGGTAGTGAGCGTGTTTACGCACGTCACCAATGGTGCCGGCGCCTCGATATGGCGAGTGACCAATGTGGTGTTGGTGTTAGCGGGTTGTGGTGGGTGTCGGACATACTGCGGGGCATGTCACTGGACGGTCTGGTAGCCCAGGTGGGCCAGGTTCTCGGTGATGCTCGAGCTTGTATGGGGCCGCGCCCCAAGGCGATGGATGGTCGAGTACGCAGGCGTTGAGTGCGGGCCGGGACGGGATTGCCACGGCCGGGGGAGTGGTTGCGGGCTGGGGCGGTGCGGCGTCGTCGACGCATCTGGCGGCCAGTGGTGGCCGGGTGCTGGCGTTGGACAACGTGATTGGCGCTGACGGGCGACCGGATCGGGTTTCGCTCGCGCCGCGGATACATCGCAGTCCGGCCGTAACGGCATGACTGGCGTCGTTGATGACACCGGGCGCACAACATTTGCGTCCAGCGGTCGGGCTGAAAAGGAGGGGCAGTGACCTATCCAAATACGGGCTATCCGGTGCCGCCGTCACCACTCCAACCGCAGACGCTGGCGAAACAAAGCAACGCAGTCGGCATGGTCGCACTGATCCTGAGCATCATCGGGTTCGTGTTCGCTTGTATCCCAGGGGCGCTCGTCGTCGGGTGGGTATTGCTCCCAGCAGCGTTCGTCCTCAGCATCGTCGGGTTGTGCTTGTCCGGAAAGTCAAAGGGCACGAGCATCGCCGCGGTCATCATCTCGGTCGTGGGAGTTATCGTTGGCATTGTCGTCTTCTTCACCGTCGTCGCCAATGCCTTCCACGACGCCTTCGACAAATCAGACCTCGGCAAATCAGACATGTCAGCACCATTACCGACATCCGCAGAACAGAGCGCGGACGACAACCAGGTCGGCAGCCGAAGCAATCCGTTTCCGATAGGTCAGCTGGTCAGCAACAAGGAATGGCAAGTCACACTCGGGGCCCCGCGTGAGGCTTGGGCTACTATCGCGGCTGAGAACCAATTCAACAATCCGGCCGAATCGGGCATGGAGTACTGGGTTGTACCTGTCTCGGCAACGTATACAGGCGACGGCACCGGGAATCTGGTGTTCGATGTCACAGTCAAATTCGTCGGTTCCGACAACAGGACGTACGACGACAGCTGTGGGGTCATCCCTAAACCGTTGAGTGATGTTGGTGCGCTATACAAGGGCGGCTCGGCGCAGGGAAATGTTTGCGTGGCCGTCCCATCGGGTGCTGACGGATTATGGACTGTGTCAACCGGTTTCGGCGACCCCGTCTTTTTCCGCCCGTAGCCACCGGCCAATCGGCTGGCCGAACTCTGTATGTGACGTATGCGCGGCGTACACCATCGCGGATGTGCTCGACGTGCACGCCCTCGATTGGCACGTCAAGCATGGTGGCGATGAAGTCGCTCGCCATGTCGTCGATCTCGCCTCCGTAGCGGGCTTGCGTGATGTCGCTGAGGTTGATCGAGCCGTCCGCGGCGACGTATCCGGCGAGTTCGGGAACGGTGATCATCCACCATTTGCCATCGCGGGTGACTTCGATGACGAAGGTCGGCACAAGCGGCCCCCGGGTGACGCCGAACAGGGGCGAAGAGTGCCACGATACAAGATCTGTCAATCGTCGGTTGTCTCGCTCATCAGCACTTCCCGCGCCTTGCGGAAGCCCGCACTGCGTATGTGTGCATTCAATTGCTCGCCGAGGAGGTTGTTTCGATATTCCGCTCGGCGCATTATGCAGCGTCGACACCGACAATCTGTTCGCCGCGGGCCGCAACATCGACGGCGACCGCGGCGCGGGCGCCTCGGTGCGGGTGATGGGGACCGCGTTTTGCGACCGGGCAAGCCTCGGGTGTGGCCGCCGCGATGCGCGCAGATGGTGGCAGCTTCCCCGATGTCGTTGCTGTGCGGGCAGAACTCATCCGCCAGGGGCACACCTCGCATGAACGTTTCGATCATAGCGTCGAGTGTCTGGCGCAGGTGGCGGTTCATCAGCACAACCTCGCCGCCGATCGCGAGGACGCCCAATGGGAACCGGCGGGCCTGCTGCCGATGGGCCTCCAGGAGCGCTGTCTCGCTCTCATGGGCCAGCGCGCTCATCCGGTCCTCGATCTGGCGGCCCCGCGGTCTTGGCCGGCGCGAGCAGCAGCGGATCAGACTGGCTGGCCCAGCAGGTCAGGTCGACGACTCCGATCAGTCTTTGTGTTACCGGATCTCGGATCGGCGACCATCGAACCATCAACCTCGACCCCGACCGGCCGGTCGCCGCGGCGGCTGGTGACCCGTGACCGCAGCCGAAGCCTCGCCCTCCCCATCTACAGACGTCTCATATCGAGACGGGCAGCTTACGCCAGCGGCTGTGTCATTGACTCATACGATCTACGGCAACTAAGTCACACCGGGAGGGTGACGGTGACCTGGCAAAGTTTGAACGAGACCGACACGAAGATCACCGAATTGTCGGCGGTACCTACCTCCGCCAGACCGGTGACACAGTTCGGCGGCGATTACGACTTAGTGGGGCGGCTATCGATATGCGCCCGGCTGCGGGCGTTGTTGCTGCGCCCGACGGCCCCGCCGCTGGCGCTCGGGCTGGTGGGCGCCGCGTCGCTCATTGTGGCGGAGAGCCTCCTGGTGGATCTGCTCAAGCGGGTCGCCCCCGGAAACGTCTTCGGTGTGGTCTTCCTACTGGGTATCCTGGTGGTCTCGACTGTGTGGGGGTTCGGGCTGGCGGTGATGACGTCGCTGGCGAGCGCCCTTGCCTACGCTTATTTCCATCTTGAGACCGGCGGGAGCTTCGTCCCGACAGAGGCCCAGAACTGGGTGGCAATCACCATCTTTCTCGTCGTCGCGCTGTCGGCCAACACTGTCGCTGGCCAGGTCCGATCGCGCGCCGCCGAGGCAGAACAACGCCGCCGGGAGGTCGAGGCAAGCCGTGATGAGCTCAGCGTGCTCGCGGAGCTACAGGCCTCGTTGCGACGGGTGGCGACACTGGTCGCACGCGGGGTCCGCCCGTCTGAGGTGTTCTCCGCGGTGGCGGGGGAGTTGGCCCGCTGCCTAGGTGTGTACCACTCGACTCTGTTCCGCTACGAGGCCGACGGCGCGGCCACGCTGCTCGCGGCCCGCCAGGAGCCAGGGTTGAAGAAGATGCCGGTCGGCAAGCGCTTTTCGCTTGAGGGCGAGAACGTCGCGGCGATGGTGTTTCGGACCGGCCGCACCGCCCGAATGGACAGCCACGAGAATGCTGCTGGTTCGGCCGCCGCGCACATACGTGAGCTGGGTCTGCGCTCTGGGGTGGGTGCGCCGATCGTGGTCGACGGCCGCGTGTGGGGCGCGGCAATCGTCGGCTCGTCGCGAACCCAGCCCCTGTCCCCCGACACCGAGGCGCGGGTTAGGGACTTTGCGGACCTGGTCGCGACCGCGATCGCCAACGCCGCGACCCGCGCGGAGCTCACCGCGTCTCGCGCCCGGATCGTGGCGGCCGGCGATGATGCGCGGCGTCGTTTCGAACGCGATCTGCACGACGGCGCTCAACAGCAGCTGGTCTCACTCGGGCTGGAACTCCGCACCGCGCAGGCTTCGGTGCCACCCGAACTGCACCCGCTCAAGGAACAGATTTCTGACATCGTTACCGGTCTGGCCGGGGTCTCGGAGGACCTGCAGGAGATCTCACGAGGCATTCATCCGGCGATCCTGTCCAAGGGAGGACTCGGCCCCGCGCTCAAAACGCTCGCCCGCCGCTCCACCGTCCTCGTCGAACTCGACCTCGGCATCGACCGACAGTTGCCGGAATCCGCCGAAGTGGCCGCCTACTACGTGGTCGCCGAGGCCCTGACGAACGCGGCCAAACACGCACGAGCCTCCAAGGTGAACGTGTGCGCCGAAGCCGACGATGCCAACCTCCACCTCTCGATTCGAGACGACGGCATCGGCGGAGCCGATGCAGCCAAAGGGTCCGGGCTCACCGGCCTCACGGACCGCGTCGAGGCGCTCGGCGGCAAGATGGCGATCTCGAGTTGTCCCGGGCTTGGAACATCACTGCTCGTCAAGATCCCTCGAAGTCCAATGACATGAACAACCTCTGTTGATCAGGTCACCGCACACCTTCACAGCCGTCCGGTGTCGCACGTCTCGGTCGACCTTGAGGCGTTGCTTGATGCGCAGCCATGTCTGGCAAATGGCGGACGCCAGCAAACCGCTCAACCAGATGCGGCGTTCTCAGATGAGCCCCGGGTGTGTCGCTCGTCGGCGTTATGCGCGAGTGAATGATCGGACCCGGTCCGACCCACCGCTGGGCTTGATCTACGATTTCGCCCCGACGACGCAGTCCTGTGGGCCAAGGCATATGTGAAACGTACTGCTCGAACTCCGAATTGCGACGAGGTTGCAAAGCCAACCCGATCCGGCCGTGATCGCCATCTTCGGTCTTGGCTCTGTTGCCACACAGTTGATCGACCCGACAAAGGCCTTCGTTGTCGCCTGCCCGCGGGCTACCGGTCGACACGTTCTGGTTTCTCCGGACATCGGAATGGGTCTGAACCTGCTGGTGGTAGCTGGTCGCGGCATGGTTGCGTCCAGCAGAGTGGTGTACGAGTCGGACCTGATCAGCGGTACCGGCGTGTCGTAGCCGAATGATTGAAGGTCATCACGTGATTCTTCGAGAGACCCGTCAAAGTCACTCGAGCAAAGGAATCAACGCGATGACCACTGCCCACGATATCGACCTGCCCACCGTCTTGGCCGAACGACTCACCACCTGCCACCCCGACGTGCTGCGCGAGCTGCTGGCCACGTTCATCCACACCCTGATGGGCGCGGAAGCCGACGCGCTGTGCGGTGCGGGATACGGGCAACGCAGCACCGAGCGGACCAATCAACGCAACGGCTACCGGCAGCGCGAATTCGATACCAGGACAGGCACATTAGATCTCGCGATCCCCAAGCTACGTCATGGCTCATACTTCCCGGACTGGCTGCTGGAACGCCGCAAACGCGCCGAGCGGGCACTGACGACCGTGGTGGCCACCTGCTACCTGCTGGGGAACACGGCGCATGGACAAACTCGTCTAGACCCTCGGGATCACCAGCCTGTCCAAGTCCCAAGTCAGCGTGATGGCCAAAGAACTCGACGCCACGGTCGAGGCGTTTCGGACCCGGCCGCTGGACGCCGGCCCATACACGTTCATGGCCGCCGACGCCCTGGTGCTCAAGGTCCGCGAGGGTGGCCGGGTGGTCAACGTGCACGCCCTGATCGCGGTCGGCGTCAACGCCGAGGGCTACCGCGAAATCCTCGGCATCGACGTCACCACCGCCGAGGACGGCGCGGGCTGGTTGACGTTCCTGCGGTCCCTGACCGCCCGAGGTCTCTCCGGTATCCGACTGGTCACCAGCGATGCGCATGCCGGGCTGGTGACCGCGATTGGTGCCACCTTGCCCGGGGCGGCCTGGCAGCGCTGCAGAACGCATTACACGACCAATCTGATGGCGGTGACACCGAAGGCGTCGTGGCCGTGGGTGCGCACCCTATTGCATTCGGTGTTCGATCAACCTGATGCTGAATCGGTTGCCGCTCAATACGATCGGATCATCGACGCGCTGACCGACAAGCTCCCCAAGGCAGCTGATCACCTGGAAGCGGCCCGGGAAGACCTGCTGGCGTTAACCGCGTTCCCCAAACAGATCTGGCGCCAAATCTGGTTCCAACAACCCCCAGGAACGACTCAACAAGGAGATACGCCGCCGCACCGACGTCGTCGGCATCTTCCCCGACCGCACCGCACTCATCCGCCTCGACGGCGCCGTGCTGGCCGAACAACACGACGAATGGGCCGAATCCCGCCGCTACCTCGGCCTGGACGTCGTCAGCAAATCCCGAGCAGATCAGAACTCACCGACCGAACAGGAGGACACCCCCGCGGCATTGACCGCCTGAACCATTACCTCGAAGAATCACACAACGACG
>JAJKIB010000063.1 GCA_021154745.1 Mycobacterium sp. | reverse complement strand
GCCGCGGCATGAATCGCGTCGGCCAGATCGTGCACCACCCAATAGCGCAGATCCGCCGAGCCGCCCAGCCGGCGCAGCGCGTCGGCGTCTCCGACCGGGGGATCGGCGCGCAGGGTGGCCATGAACAGCGAGAAAAACGGCACCGTCTGCTGATACTCGAACGCCTCACCGAACAAGGTGCGCACCCCGCACTTGTCGGCCAGCGCCATCACCTCGGTCAGCAGCCGACTCTTCCCGATGCCCGGCGGGCCCTCGATGACCAGCACGCCCCCATGCCCCTGCACCAGCGCCGTCACCAGCGCGCCGATCACCTTCAACTCGCCCGCCCGGCCCCGAATCGGCGGAGTCACGAGCCGCTGGCCACCGACACCAAAAAGACCGGTTGAAGACCCCACGGGGTGTCCTGTCTACCGTTTGCTGGACTGCCACTGCAGTGCACGTCATTGTAGGCGTCCACCAATCCACGCGGAATACACGTCGATGCTGCTCAGCGTGCACGCGATCTGGACCAGCGCCTCGGCGCCGACAGCCGGACATCAGCGGCGACGACCACCAACGGCGGGGTGATCGTGCGGGCAAGCAGTACCGCCAGTTCATCGGTGCGTGTGAGGTCGATCGCGTCGGCCGACTCGCCAACTCGCGGTACAGCTTCTAGGAACGGCGTTCTTAACGTGTCAGTTCGGGAGTGACCGGTTCGCGCGAGATTTCATATCGGTTAGCCCATGCACGACAGCACCTGGTCTAGTTGCTCATCGCTCAGATCAACCTTCCCCGAGAGGATCTGGCTGAACTGTGCCTGGCCTCCGACACGGGAATCATCGGGCTCGCCTTACCGTTGCGGTTGTCCCAGCGCCTAGTCAGCCGTCGTCGATCATGTCCAAGCAAACAGTGACCGGCAACCCGCATGCGCCGAAGATTGCCCTTAAGGCGGGCTAGCCCTGCCGAAGGTGACCACGGCGGTGGGAGCATGCCCATCGCAGTTGATGAAGGAGTGCTTGATGGCAGACAACGATTTCAGCGCACAGTTCGAGAAGATCTCCGACAAAGCGAAAACGGCGACCGACACGGTCCGCGCAGCCGGTGATAAAACCAAGGATAAGCTCGCTGCCGACGCCGCTGCCGCACGAGATAAGGCGGCCGCGGCGGCCAATCGGTTCAAGGACAAGGCCGACGGTGACCGCGAAAAGGTGTCGTCGCAGTGGCAGGAGATGCGGGACAAGTGGCAAGCCCATGTCGCCAAAGTGCGGGGAAACGTCAAGGAACACAAGAAAAAGTTCGATGCCCATCAGGCGGCGACGGATGCCGATATGGCCGAGGCCTATGCGTTTGACGCGATCGACTTTGCGCAGGCCGCTCTTGAGGAGGCCGAATCCGCGGCCCTCGACGCCATGTGCCTGCGAGCCAGCGCAGACGCGCTCGGTTCGTGATTGCGGGCCCGGTCCCCAACCTGTTGCCGATCATCGCGTGAGGCCTGAGCAAACCTGCCATGTGCCAATCGTTTCCAGCCAGGAATAGGACGCCTCGGATTGGCTTCGCAATTGCCGAACGGGATAGGCGGATTGGGTAACACACGCCGCATTGAGCGGCCGGAACACAGCTCTGCCGGGCGCGGTGATTCCCGCACGGAGAGTCAACCGCGCAACGCCGCTGCAGAGCCCATCGCGGAAGCGGAACATGTTGCGGCCCATATGCGTTCCGGCCAACACCCACTTGGTGTGCGCGGACCGCAATTCAGTCGCCGGTCGCCGTTCTATTTCGGATTGACTGCCTCTGCCGGTGTGGCGGTGACGTATGGTGCGGTCCGCATCCTGGGCATAGCGTCATCGGTGCTGGTGTTGATCGGTGTAGCAATGTTTTTCGCGTTGGGGGCCGAGCCTGCAGTGTCGTGGCTGGTCCAGCGGAAACTACCGCGATGGGCTGCAGTCATGGTCGTTGCGGTGGTGGTGTTCGGCGTTCTCGCCGCGTCCCTCGCGGCGGCCGTCCCCCCTCTTATGGAGGAAGCACACCAATTCATCGAGAACGCGCCGCACTACCTGCAACACGCACAGGATCACTCCTCGCTAGCGGGAACGCTCAATGCGCGCTTTCACATACAGCAGCGAATCACCGACACGATAAACAGCATGGGCGCATCATCGTTTTCGGGTGTGATGAAGGCCGGCACAGCCGTATTCGGCGCCATATCTGATCTCGGGGTCGTGGCCGTCCTAACCGTGTACTTCTTGGCAGACATGCCCCGCATCCGCGCCACGTTGTACCGGTTGGTGCCGTGCTCCCGACGACCCCGAGCGATCCTGCTCGGCGATGAGATCTTCGCCAAGGTGGGTGCCTATGCCGCAGGCAATGTAGCGACGTCACTTATCGCCGGCGTGGCCACCTCTGTCTGGTGCTTCACACTGGATGTCCCGTACCCGTTGCTGCTGGGCGTCTTCGTCGGGATCTTGGACCTCATCCCCTACGGTTCAACCGTTGCCGGCATCGTCGTCGCCGGGGTCGCGCTGACCGTCTCGGTCCCCGTCAGCATCGCCACCGTCGCGTTTTACGTGGTGTTCCGGTGGATCGAGGATTATCTGTTGGTTCCCAGGGTGATTGGTCGTGCCGTCAAGGTTCCTGCGGGCGTCACGATGGTCGCCGTTCTGATCGGCGGAGCGCTGTTGGGGATAGTCGGTGCGCTGGTTGCGATCCCAGTCGCGGCCGCGCTGCAACTGCTGACCCAGGAAGTGCTGTTTCCCACACTCGACGACGCCTGATCAGCCGCCGGTGCCGCTGAATCCGCCTCCGGGATAGTTAATTCGGTGCGCACCTCGGAGGCGGCTTCATCGAGCGCCGCTGTGCTCACCAACGACGGCACCTAATTTTACGGTGGCTGTTCGCCGGTCCACCAGAGGGCGAGGCCCATTGGTGTGAAGTCCATCGACACACGGACTCGTCGATCTCATCATTGAGTCGGAAACGCACCCGTGGAGTGGTCATGACGAATTTGAGCCTGAATCTCACCGAGTCGGCGGCACGATACCCGGACGCCGCCGCGCTGCGATGCGCCAACGTGACGACGACGTATTCGATGCTGGCCGACGACGTTGCGCGCTTCGCCGACTACCTCATCTATGGCGGTTTGGAACCCGGTGATCGGGTCGGAGTGATGCTGCCAAACGGCGCCGCGTTCGCGGTGGTGTTCTATGGAGTGCTGCGCGCAGGGGGGGTTGTGGTGCCGATGAGCCCGTCGCTGAGCTTCCATGCGGTGGAGTTCGATTCGACGGTCACGGACGCACGGATATTGTTTCACGCCGGTCGACGCGCGATGGCGACTGACCTGGCCGCAGTCACCGCGGGCACACAACCCGTGCGAGTGGGTAAGAATGGGATCGCCACCCTGACTGCCGGGTTCACGGGTCGCACGGAGCCGGTGTATCGCGCCGAAGACGACATCGCGGTCACCTCCTACGCCTTCGGAACGACGGGTGTTCCAAAGGTCACCCAACTCACCCACGCCGACCTCGCCAGTAACGGGTCTGTCATCGCGCGCCGCCTGCTGGACCTTGGGTCCGATGACATCGTGATGGGATGTCTGCCTCTGTTTGAGGGTTACGGGTTGTCGTGTGGTTTGTTGGCCGCGGTCTCCGCAGGGGCGACGCTGGTAATGCTGCCGCGGTTCGGCTCGCGTCGAGCACTGGAAGTGATTGCCGCTGAACGGGTAACGGTCTTCGAGGGCATGCCCGCGATGTACAAGTCGATGCTCGCCGCAGCCGACCGTTACCAGCTGGATTTCAGTTCCCTGCGCGTCTGTATGTCCGTCGGTGCCTCCATGCCCGAGGACGTGCAGAGTCGATTTGAGGACAGGTTTGGCTGCATGGTGGTTCAGGCCACCGAGTCCGCCTTCGTCGATGCGTGGCTTGTCACCGGCGCCATCGGTGGAGAAGAGGCGTGAGCATGCCGGGATCCTCTCGTGCTCAAGACGGTCGCCACGATCTGCGTCGCCGTGGTGGGTGTGCTGTCCTTCGTCGTGCTGATTGACACGGTGTTCGGCCTCGGCTGACGGCTACCAACTGTCTTGGTAGATCTCGAATGCCAGGCAGAGCTCGGCGAGCTCACGCGGCACAGACAGCGAACGCCCGGTGCGTTCCTCGATGCGGTGCAGCCGGTAGCGCACCGTGTTGGGATGGCAGTACAGCTGTGCAGCCGTGTTCGGGATTGACCCGTCGTTGTCCACCCATGTCCGGAACGTGCCGAAAAGAACGTCCTTTTCCTCACTTGTCATGTCGTCGAAGGCACCACCGAGAACGAGCTCGGTGACCTTCTTCGTCACCTCAGGAGCACTGACCGCCGCGACGGCGATAACCGAGTCGTCGAAAACAGTGACCGCGCCGGGTCCCCTCCCTCGGGCATTGACCGCCACGCGCGCGTACCGCAGGGCCTCAGCGGTGTCCGCGAGATCGTCGAACGCCGGACTGACCCCGACGGAAGTCGTCGCAACTCGGCCGAGGAGCTCCAGCAGGGCGCCGCGTTCGGTATCGCTCGGGATGTGCGCGATGCCGGTTTGCATATCGGGCAGCAACCGCCAGGCGGAGAAGACGTCGATGCTCCGCAGCATGGCATGGATTCCCGGGAGTGCCTGCTTGCCAACGGACGGGCACTCGGCCGCGATCACCACATATGGACCTCTCTGGGGTAATCGCAAGAGCTGTGCGACTTCCCACAGGCTGCGGTCGTCAGTGATCCGAGCCTGGAGCAACGCCTCGGTCAAGGCGGACCGCTCGGCTTCATCCTCTAAAGCCTGATGCATGGCCTGACGGCGGTACGCTGCCGTCATCGCGTCGGTGTAGACGTCCTGCGCCTGCCAGAGAAGGGCCGTCGCGCGCAACAGCGCGTCGCGGCCAATGTTTGCCTGTGCGCCGGCCACCTCGATCATGGCACCCCACAGGTGATGCAAAGCGACGCGAAAAGCGTCCATGACGACCGGAAGAGGCACCCCGGCGGCGGCCCGACTGGTTCCGGTGGCAACGGCGGGTGAAGTGTCAAAGGCGGCACCGTCGCGAAGTCCGTTGAACAGGAAGCGGATGTTTTCTGTACTGCTCGACAGCAGCTCGTCAGCACTCACGACACTGGTGTCCTTGTAGAACTCGACGTTGGTTCTCACCGAGGACGCAACCTGTTCGGCCATCTCGTCGAGGCGACGCCCGACGACCGAGCCGATCTCCATCACCTGCGCGTCGATATCCGGGGCCGCCATGGTCATTGAGCGTAGATCGGCGCGAAGGACGTCACGGTGTTCCTGTGCACATCGGCGATGGCCGTTATCGCCGCGACTAATCTTCGGCAGCCGACGGTGTCCCGCCGAACAATGACGGGTCGCTCCGCAAGACCGACGATTCAGTGTGGGCGGAGAGACCGCCTTCACTCACATAGGAGCTTTGATGGCTGACGGGGATCTGAGCACACAATTCGAGAAGATCTCGGACAAGGCGAAAGCCGCGACCGACCAACTGAGGGCGGCCAATGAGCGGACTAGGGACCAGCTCGAGAGCGATGTCGCCAGCGCGCGTAAACGTGCCGATGCCGCGGCCGATCGCTTGAAGGACAAGGCGGATGACGCCAAGGACAACGCGTCGTCGCACTGGCAACAGCTGCGCGGCAAGTGGCAGGCCCACGTGGCCGAGGTGCGGGCACGCGGCGACCGGGTCAAGGCAAAGATCGATGCCCACGACGCCGCGGAGGATGCCGAGCTGACCGAGGCATACGCCTACGATGCGATCGATTTCGCGCTGGACGCGGTCGAAGAGGCCGAGTACGCAGTGCTTGACGCCATATATGCACAAAAAGCGGCGGCGGCGCTCGGAGTCTGATTGGCCCCGTCGGTACAAGAGCGATACGACCTGGGCAGAGGCCGGCGATCGGTGCTGCCCAGGTCGGCGCTCGCAGATTTCGTTGCAGCACAGGACCGCCCGGGCCCGGTTGCGCTGCTGGAATCACAGGCCGACTCTCGGATAGCCGACCTGGTCCCGGTTCGTTACGGCCGTATGCTCGCATCGCCGTTCGCGTTCTTTCGCGGCGCAGCGCTGATCATGGCGTCGGACCTCGCCGCTAGCGGGCATACCGGAATCACCGTGCAGCTATGCGGCGACGCGCACGTGTCCAACTTCGGGTTGTTCGCATCGCCTGAGAGAAACCTGGTCTTCGACATCAACGACTTCGACGAGACACTGCCGGGTCCCTGGGAGTGGGATGTCAAGCGGCTGGTGGCAAGCGTCGCGATCATCGCACACGAGAACGGCATTGGTCGCGACGAGAGTGAGCGCGGCCTGCGAGCCTGCGCGCAGGCTTACCGCGATCGGATGCGCACGCTAGCGACGATGCGTGAGCTCGACGTGTGGTATGACCACATCGTCGTCAACGACGCGCTCGAGGCCGACGTCGATCACACATACGGGCAAGCGATTCGGCGCACGGCGGCCAAGGCCCACACACGCGACAATCTCCAGGCACTGTCGAAGCTGACCAGGGTTGTCGACGGGCGGCGCCAGCTGGCAAGCGATCCGCCACTCCTCATTCCGATCGACGAGCTCGTCGGCGAGGCGCAGGCCCGACGGTACGAACAACAGATGGGTGTCCTCATCGACGGGTATCGGCAGAGCCTGGACTCCAGCCGTCGCGGGCTTGCCAGCCGATTCCGCTACGCCGGACGCGCCCGGAAGGTCGTCGGCGTGGGCAGTGTCGGCACCCG
>JAJKIB010000062.1 GCA_021154745.1 Mycobacterium sp. | reverse complement strand
CTCTTTCACGATCTCTATGTCGACGAGTACGAGACCGCGTTCGCGACGATCCGCTCGGGTGAGGCGCTGGAGTTCACGGACACCGGCGACGTGGAGCTGGCCTTCGATGATTGGCTCAAGCGGGCCGCTCAGGTGCTATCCAACTGGGAGGGCTCCCAGCGTTGGCCTGGTGTCCTTCAGCGGTCGATCCAGATCATGGCCAACATCATGCGCCGGGCGGCGCGCGTGGAGTCCCAGCGCTCTGCACGGCCGTCGCGCATCCAGGATCAGCAGATCTCGGACTGGATCAACGGCCACGTCGCCGAGTTCGCCTCTCAGGTCTCCGGCACGACGCGCACCGAGCTGCGCGAGTTCGTCGCCAAGCGCATGAGCGAGGGCGTCCTGGATCGCGACCAACTGGAGCGCGAGGCGCGCGCACACTTCTCTGGCTTCCCGGACTGGAAGACCGATCGGCTGGTGCGCACGGAGGTGCGTGACGCATACAACGCGGCCACGCTGCTTACGGCTCGCGCCAATGACATCCCGCTCGTTCAGGCATCTGACGCCAAGTACGGCGTGACCGATGCCGAGTGCATGGAGCGTGACGGCGAGATTTTCACAGTCGACGATGCGCTGGGAATTCGTGAGCATCCGAACGGGACGCTCTCGTGGAGATGGCTACCCGTCAATCTATCCATTGAGTACGTCGATGATGTGGGAGTGCCGGACGCGCTCGTGAAGTACGACAAGGCAACTCAGCGAGTGCTCTTGTCAAACGACGTGTCTCCTCTGGTCAGAAGACAGGCGCTCAAGCTCGTTGGGGAGAGAGCCAACGATGACTGATGAGACGAACATCGTTGCCGATGAGGACGGCTCCTTCGTCATCTTCGCCGACGTGCCCGGCTCGGGCGTCTCGCGCGTTGCCGTAGCGCAGCAATCGGGCAACCCGAGACACGACACGCGCTCGGGCAAGTTCGGCTCGGGTGGCGGTGGGCGCCGCGGGCCTCCTGCTCCGGCCAACGCTGATCCGCTGGAGTGGTCGCGCATGCTCGATGCCGCGCGCGAGGCGGCGCGCGAGTTCGACGTGTTCGGCGAGGGCGACGTTCGGGAGTTCCTGGCGGGTCGGGCCAAGGACCCCAACGCCGTCGACATCGAGTCGTTCATGAAGCTCGTTCAGGAGCAGCAGAAGACCGATCTGGTCGACATCATCGATCAGCAGCTTCGCTCCGGCGGCATGCTCAAGCGCAACCGGCGCATGGTCCGGGTGTCGGCCCCGCGCGGGTATATGAACCGGACGCTGCGTCAGCTCCCCGACGATCAGCTCGCTGAGATCATGCACCGGCTGGAGTCACGCGGCCACACGACGGACGATGTGGCTCAGTACTTCGAGAAGCGCGTGCGCTCGGAGACGCACGAGAAGGCGCAGCAGAAGAAGGATGCGATCGGCGCCTCCAATCAGTGGGACGCTGATGTCCTGGAGTTCGAGGCGACGGATGAGCCTTTTGACGATCAGGTCGAGCCGGTCGAGCTGGCCGCCAAGTTGGCCGAGAAGATCGCCGCCAACATTCAGCCGCCCGTCGTCAACATCCACCCGCAGATCATCGTCGAGCCGCCTAAGCCCACGCGCAAGGTTCCCGTGCGCGACGAAAAGGGGCTCATCGTTGAGGTGCGCGAGGAGCCCGAGTGAGCGCGCGGATCCAGCTCTACGTCGATGGAGAGCCCGCGCAGCACATCACGCTGGGCGAGATGCTGATGGACCCACGTGAGCCGTTTGGCATTGGGAAGTCGACCGAGATCGTTGTGCGTAACGAGGGTGACACTGTGCTTCGCGACGTGTCGGTTCATATAGGCGGCGAAGCGTCGTCGTTCGTGTTGCTAAGCGACGCCGCTGATGTCGAGGTTTTTCCTGGTGCTCCTGTCAGCCACGAAGAGACGATGTATCCAGGTGATGAGTTCTCTGTCTGGGCGAAGCCGATCTACAACGTCACGGACGCAGAGGGCAACAAGAGCTTCGAGATGGTAATCCGCGCCCGGAGTGGATGAGCATGGCCTCCTACTTCACGCTGACGCTCGACACTACTGCGCCTGCTGGCGTAACGCTCAACGTCAACACCGGTGCTGCGTATACGACGAGCCAGAACGTAACGGCTGAACCGGCGACTAGCGACAGTACGACGACCGGCTACCAGATGAAGGTCTGGGGCAGTGTCGACACGGCCGACAATCCGGATATCCAGGCCACCGAGGGCGCCTCGAATTGGATCGCCTTCGCCACGAGCCAGGCCGTCCGTCTTTCCACGGGTGATGGCACGAAGACGCTCAACGTCCGCATCCGCGACGACGTGGGCAACCAATCGGCTTCGGCGAGCCATTCGATCACGCTCAACACGACCGTCCCGGTCGTCACGGTCTCGGTCGCGCCCTTCCCGACCAAGATCTCCAAGGTCTCCGGCTACGACACCACGGCATTCCAGTTCCAGGCTGACGCTGCGTTGCAGGCATGGAAGATCAAGGTGGTGCCTTCAACCAATAGCCTGGAGAATGTAGGAGTGACGATCGGCACCGCCAATGGGTCCGCCAGTACGACCGGCGGATCGTTAGCAGCGTCGACCAACCAGGCGGTCACGATCAAAGGCGCAGATCTTGAGGTTGCATCGGCTGGTGATGGCGCCAAGATCGTCAAGGTGTTCGGACAGGATCTGTCTGGTTTGTGGAGTCTTTAGAGAGAGGACCCTGAGTGCCCGAGTACAACGTCTTCGACAGCGATCTTCATCGCAGAGTCGCTGGCAATCTCCAGATCCCGCGCTCCGTTGAGGCGCTGGTGTTGACGCTGGAGCGTCATGATCCCGGTGCCATCAGTAG
Source organism: Mycobacterium sp. (assembly GCA_021154745.1). Classification (GTDB taxonomy): domain Bacteria; phylum Actinomycetota; class Actinomycetes; order Mycobacteriales; family Mycobacteriaceae; genus Mycobacterium. The sequence continues at coordinate 2,902 of JAJKIB010000062.1, read as the reverse complement.
CTGGAGCGGCAGCTACGACCGCGGCGAGACGATCGGTCAGGTCGGCGAGGTGTTATCCGATCTGGAGGCCGATGGCGTGGTGACCAACATCGGCGAGCATCAGACGCCCGACGATGCCGTGGGAGCCGTCAACGCCGACACCAACGCCGTCGACATCCCTGAGGACCAGGCCGAGCGCTTCGTGACCGTGATCCAGTCGTCTCGTCCAAGCCGTCGTCACCTCAACGTCCAAGGCGAGCTGTGGGTCCTGACCAACAAGGGTTTGGAGAAGTTGACCGGCACCATTCCCAACGAACCACCGCCGGTCGCAAGCGGAGGCTGAGAAATGACTGAACTGGCTCTGGCCCGACAGGAGCTGATCCTTCCGGAGCTGAACATCGTCCGCTTCGTGGTTGATCGCGCCATCGAACCGCTGGGTCTGAGGACCGAGCGCGTGTTCAAGAAGCTGCGCGACGGACTCGTCTTCATGGCTGGCTTCTCCGATGGCGTCGAGAACAAGGTGCTCGACTGGATGTATCGAGGTGTCGCCATGACCCCGGCGAGCCCTCGTTTCCTGGCGCTCACTACGAGCGCTGTCAACGAGACCAACACCTCGGCCAACATTACCGAGGCCAACTACACGGGTTACGGGCGGCTGTCGCTGGCCGACGCCGTGTTCGGTGCCGCCTCCTCGGGCGAGGTGCACAACACGGCCCAGCAGACGTTCGCCCCCTGCACCGCGAGCACTAGCACCGTGATCGGCTGGGCCATGTGCTCGGTCGTCACAACCGCTGGCGCCGGTGACGTGTACCACTTCGGCACCTGCACCTCGACGGTCATCTCCACCACCCAGACTCCGGCTACGATCAACGCCTCTGCTCTGAGCCTCTCGCTCGACTAATGAAGTAGTTCGTAGTGGCCGCTGCCCAGAGAGGTGCGACTGCCGCGGCCGTCTTCTCGGCGGCCACTGTCGTCACCCCGACGACTCTCAATCCGGCGCTCTCGACTGGCTATTCGGTAGGGGATCTTCTCGTTTGTTACACGGCCTGCCGCTCGGCCACGCCAACTGTGGCCACACCTGCGGGCTGGACTTCATTGGCCAATGTCACTGGTACGAACGGCCGACTGGCGCTGTTCGGGATCATCGCCACCAGCACCAGCATGACTGCGCCCACGGTCACGTGGTCTGGCTTGACCACTGGTCTGAGTGGCACGCCATGCGGCGCTCAATGCGCGGCCTTCTCGGGTCTGCCCGCTCCGGCCACGCTCACTGACCTGCTCGATGTCGTCGGCACGGTCGAGAATGGCGCCGCCTCGACCACGACTTCGGCCAGCGGCAACTCGATCACCACCGGCCTGAACAACAACCTCGTGCTCACGCTGAGCACTCGACTCGACGACGCCGGTACGTGGACGGCTCCGGCGGGCTTCACGTTGCTGGGCGGTGTCGGTACCACTTCGGGCATCGACTTCGCTCAGGCGTGGGCCTTCCAGGTCAAGGCCACCGCAGGCGCATCGGCCCCGGCGGATTTCGGTCTGGCCACCGCCGTGAGTTTCGCCTCCTCGGGTGTGCAGTTGGCGCTGGAGGCTTCGCTTCCGGTCACCGTTCCGCTGGCGGCCAGCAGTGCGGTGGGAACCGGCACGACTGCGCTGCTAACACGGGCGCCCACCGTCGTTCCTCTGGCCGGGGCGAGCGTCGTCGCGGCGGCCAGTGTCGGTCTCAGCGCCCCGACTGTCATTCCTCTTGACGCGGCGAGCGCCGTAGCCACGGCCAACGCTGCGATTAGCGTACCCGCCCGTCTCTCGCTCTCAAGCACGGCGGGCGGCGTTGGCGCTCTCTATCTACGTCCAGTCACGCGAACGCCCTATGACGTATTTATCGATGTCGACAGCCCTACTTCGCATTGGAAGCTCGGACATCCGACCGAGGCGTACGACCGAATCGGCGCTGTCGACCTGGAGGCCAACGACTACGCCGGTGTCCTCACTTCAAAGGTGTCGATTCCGGTCGTCGCGGGAATTGTCCAAAATAATCTAAACGACCAAGCCAGTAGTTTTCCGCTCGGCTCAAGATGGCGTTTCGTCAAAAACGAACCACCGGCGTATGTGTCGGGGAGTCTGTGGAGTGTCGAAGCGTGGGTTGTCATAGACTCTCTCGATGGGTACGGGGGCATTTTCTCGTACTTCGCTGCTATGGAGCTTTCGGTCGATCTCCGCGCAGGCCCCCAGTGGGCCTGGAACATCGGTATTGAGGACGCCAGCCATGTGTACACCGAGGTGAACGTGCTGCGTGCACCGTCACCCGGCACGAGGCGACATGTGGTTGCCTCATGGAATGGCACCGATCTGATGCTCTATCTAGACGGCGCCGAAGCGGGCAGAACACCACTCGCAAACACCCCAACGGATCTTGATCCGATCATAATATTTGGCAACCATTATGGACACTTCTCGGGAACTGTCGATGAAGTTGCCTTGTATGCCACGGCTCTTCCTCCTGCCCGTGTCTTAGCGCACTACCAGTTCGGCACCGGTATCCCGACGCTCTCACTGAGCGGTAGCGCAGGTGCCAGTGCAACGCTTGCTTTTCGTACGCCTACCTCGCTACCGCTGCAAACAGGCGCTGCTACGGCCGCCGCCACGGCGGTCCTGCGCGCCCCGGCCGTCATTACGGCGGTCGGCGCGGCTCAGGCCGCCGCCACGGCCGCGTTGTGCGCCCCGGCACGACTCCCGATGCAGACGGGCGGCGCCACGGCTACAGCCAGTGCCGTCCTGCGGACACCGAGGCGGCTCTCACTGGCCAGCACTGCGACAGCCACGGGCGAACTTGGCGTTCCGCTTCGCCCGACCGCCTACGACCTTGTGATCGATGTCGATAATCCCATTTCGCATTGGAAGCTTGGCAATGCGCTTATGGCGACTG
>JAJKIB010000061.1 GCA_021154745.1 Mycobacterium sp. | reverse complement strand
GTCTGGGTGGGCCCGAATGCCCACGCGACCAAGCCACCGACAACGACGGCGGTAACAACGGCCGCCAGCACGCGGACGGGCAGTCGGCCAGCAAACGTCAGCGCAGCTTGTCGCGACACCGCATCGAGGCCGAGCGACCAGAAGACCGCCCATCCCGCTGCCGCCGCGCAGGCAAGGACGATCACCGCCACCATCGCTGCCGGGGTGTTCCGGATCAGTCGAGGTCGCCGCAGCGCTGGGTCTCCCTGGATCTGGGGCTTTTCCTGCTTCTCGTCGCGGTTGGGACGCGCGATTTCCTCGATTGCTTCAGCAACCCGCTCGGGCATGATCACATCGTCTCACCTACCCCGCACCGGTCGCGCACCGAATCGGCGCGCCTGCGCACAGGCCTTCCAAGATGGGCTAGCGTCAAACGGCATGACCACCGCCGAACCGGCTCAATTCCGTGAAGCGGTGGCGGCGATGAATGCCACCACCGTGCGACCGGAAATCGAGCTCGGCCCGATCCGTCCGCCGCAGCGGCTGGCGCCGTTCAGCTACGCGCTGGGCGCAGAGGTCAGGCATCCCGAGACGGCCATCGTCCCCGAGCGGTCGGAGGGCGACGCGTTCGGCCGGCTGATCCTGTTGCACGACCCTGAGGGCGCCGAAGCCTGGGACGGCACCATGCGGCTGGTCGCTTACATCCAGGCCGACCTGGACTCCAGCGAAGCCATCGACCCGCTGCTGCCGGAAGTGGCGTGGAGCTGGCTCGTCGACGCGCTGGAGACGCGCGCCGAACATGTCACCGCGCTGGGCGGCACGGTCACCGCCACGACGTCGGTGCGCTACGGCGACATCTCCGGACCGCCGCGCGCCCACCAACTGGAGCTGCGGGCGTCGTGGACGGCGACGACGCTGGAGCTCGGTCCGCACGTGCAGGCGTTCTGCGAGGTGCTCGAGCACGCGGCAGGCCTGCCTCCGGCCGGTGTCACCGATCTGAGCTCCCGCACCCGCGCCTGACAGATGGCAGACTCCCCCGGAGATGACTCCGTGGCCGCCGAGACGGCTGAGCCGGACGCCACGCCGCTGTTGGCGCCGCGAGACGGAGTGCCGCAGCTGTCGGTCAGTCGGACTGAAATCGCCAGGACCGCAGAGCTTTTGACTTCTGGTCACGGGCCGTTCGCCGTCGACGCCGAGCGGGCATCGGGCTTCCGGTACTCCAATCGTGCATATCTGGTGCAGATCCGCCGCGCCGGTGCGGGCACGGTACTGATCGATCCGGTGAACCATGGCGAGGATCCGGTTGCGACGTTGGCGCCGGTCGCCGAGGTGCTGGCCAGCGACGAATGGGTGTTGCACGCGGCCGATCAGGACCTGCCCTGTCTGGCAGAGATCGGCATCAAGCCGCCGCGGCTGTATGACACCGAACTGGCCGGCAGGCTGGCCGGCTATGACCGGGTGAACCTGGCCGCGATGGTGCAGCGGCTACTGGGTCTGCACCTGATGAAGGGACATGGCGCAGCGGACTGGTCGAAGCGTCCGCTGCCACCCGAGTGGCTGAACTACGCGGCGCTGGATGTCGAGGTACTGCTCGAGCTGCGCGACGCGATCGCAGACGTTCTGCAGGAGCAAGGCAAAACCGATTGGGCGGCACAGGAATTCGAGTACGTGCGCACATTCGAGGCGACACCGACGCGGCGGGATCGGTGGCGTCGCACGTCGGGCATACACAAGGTGCGCAACCCGCGGGCACTGGCGGCTGTGCGCGAGTTGTGGCAGACGCGTGATCACATCGCCCGGCGCCGAGATATCGCGCCGGGGCGGATCCTGCCCGACTCCGCGATCATCAACGCCGCCACCGTCGACCCGGACACCGTCGAGAAGCTGACCGCGCTGCCGATATTCAGCGGCAACCGGCAACGCCCCAGTGCGCAGGTGTGGCTGGATGCGCTTGCTCGCGCCCGCACAGTGGAGCCACCGGATGCGCAGGAGCCGTCGAACGGACCGCCGCCCGCGTCGCGCTGGGCTCGGCGCAAGCCCGAGGCGGCCGTACGGCTGGAGGTAACCCGAGCCGCGCTCACCGAACTCTCGCAACGGGTTTCAGTGCCGACGGAGAATCTCGTCTCCCCCGACGTCGTGCGGCGACTGTGCTGGGATTGGCACCCGGTCGAGGACACGGCGGCTGCGGTCGACGAGTTCCTGCGCGACGCCGGAGCGCGTCCCTGGCAGCGCGAACTCGCGGTGCCAGCCCTGTCCGAGGCGCTCGCCAATACCGGCGAGCAGACGTAGACGGCCCCGACACGCCGCGAAAATGGAACCCTCTGCGTCTCTGCTCGCGCTGATTAGTCGAGGCGCTCGCTGACTGCGGGCTCCGTGACGGGAGCGCCGAGCGCAGCCACCCAGCCTGTGATCTGGCGTGCGATGTTGCGATCGGTCAGACCGACATCGGCGAGCACCTCGCCGCGCGACGCCTGCGCGAAGAATTCCTGCGGCAGCCCGACGTCGCGACACGGCACATCGATCTCGGCACGCCGCAGCGCTCCCGATACGGCCGACCCGACGCCGCCCGCGACGCCGTTGTCCTCGACGGTCACCACCAGCTTGTGCGCCCGCGCCAACTCGCCGATCGCCTCGGACACCGGAAGCACCCAGCGCGGGTCCACGACCGTCACGCCGATGCCCTGGTTGCGCAGCAGCTCGGCGACCGCCAACGCCATCGACGCAAACGGTCCGACCGCGACCAGTAGCACGTCCTCTGTCATGCCGTCGGCGGGCACCGCGAGCACGTCGACGCCGCCGCGCCGCTCGAGCGCCGGAATGTCTTCGCCCACATCACCTTTGGGGAAACGCAGCGCGGTCGGTCCGTCGCTGACGTCGAGCGCTTCGCCGAGTTCTTCGCGCAGCCGGGTGCCGTCGCGCGGAGCGGCGACCCGCATCCCCGGCACGATACCCAGCATCGAGAGGTCCCACATGCCGTTGTGGCTGGCGCCGTCGGGGCCGGTGACGCCGGACCGGTCCAGCACCATGGTCACCGGCAGCTTGTGCAGCGCCACGTCCATGATGACCTGGTCGAACGCCCGGTTCAGGAACGTCGAGTAGATGGCCACCACCGGATGCAGGCCGCCCATCGCCAGCCCGGCGGCCGACGTCATCGCATGCTGCTCGGCGATGCCGACGTCGAAGAAGCGGTCAGGGAACCGCTGGCGGAACGCGCTCAGCCCGGTGGGGCCGGGCATCGCCGCGGTGATCGCCACGATGTCGCGGCGCTTGGCGCCGTAGCCGATCAGCGCCTCGGAGAACGTCGACGTCCAGCCGGGACCCGGCACCGACGTGGCCAGCCCGGTCTCGGGGTCGATGACGCCGCAGGAGTGCATCTGGTCGGCTTCGTCGTTCTCGGCGGGCGGGTACCCCATGCCCTTGCGGGTCACGACGTGCACGATCACCGGCGCGTTGAAGCCCCTGGCGTTGCGCAGCGCGCTCTCCACCGCATGCTCGTCGTGGCCGTCGATTGGGCCGACGTACTTCAGCCCCAGGTCGGTGAACATCACCTGCGGCGACAGCGCGTCCTTGATACCGGCCTTGATGCTGTGCATGCACTGGTAGCACAGCTCGCCGATGAGCGGCACGCCGCGGACGGCCTTGCGGCCCTCCTCGAGCACCTTCTCGTAGCCCGGCTGCAGCCGCAGCCCCGCCAGGTGCTCGGCGAACCCGCCGATCGTGGGCGCATAGCTTCGACCGTTGTCGTTGACGACGATGATGACCGGCCGGTGCGCCGCGGCGATGTTGTTCAGCGCTTCCCAGCACATGCCGCCGGTCAGGGCCCCGTCGCCGACGACCGCGACGACGTGCCGGTTGCGGTGCCCGGCGAGCTCGAAGGCCTTGGCCAACCCGTCGGCATACGACAGGGCCGAGCTCGCGTGGCTGGACTCCACCCAGTCGTGCTCGCTCTCGCGGCGCGACGGATAACCCGACAGTCCGCCCCTCTTGCGCAACGTGTCGAACTCGAGCGACCGGCCGGTGAGCATCTTGTGGACGTAGGCCTGATGGCCGGTGTCGAAGATGATCGGATCGTGCGGCGAGTCGAACACGCGGTGCAGCGCCAGTGTGAGCTCCACCACGCCGAGATTGGGACCGAGATGCCCACCGGTTGCAGCGACCTTGTGAATCAGGAATTCCCGGATTTCCTGCGCCAGATCGCAGAGTTGCGATTGCGTCAGGTGCTCCAGATCTGCGGGACCGCGGATCTGTTCAAGCATTCCGTCAGTGTACGCACGGGCCCTCGCGTCAGTCCTGTTGAGACTCGTAGATATCGGGCACTCCGTCGTGGTCGGCATCCGCAGTTTCGAACAGGTGGATTCGCCGGTAGGCGGCGTTGCGGCTCAACAACACGAAAGATGCCAGTACACCTGCGATGACGGAGCCGACGAGCACACCGATCTTGACGTCGTCGCCCGCCGGTGTGCCGTGCCCGAACGCGAGTTCACCGATCAATAACGACACGGTAAAGCCGATGCCCGCCAGCAGGGATACGCCGAGCACGTCGCGCCACGCCAGGTCGTCGTCGAGGCTGGCGTGGGTGAACTTGGCCAGAAGGAACGCAGTCAGCCACACGCCGAGAGGTTTGCCGATCACCAGTCCGGCGATGACGCCATCGGTGACCGGATGGAGCAGCGCGCCGCCAAGACCGGACCAGCCGCCGACCGTCACCCCCGCGGCGAAAAATGCGAACACGGGCACCGCGACCGCCGCGGACACCGGTCGCATCGTGTGTTCGAACAGCTCGGCGGTGGGGTGGCCGCGCCGGCCCAGCACCGGGACGGTGAAGCCCAGCACCACCCCGGCGACGGTCGCGTGCACACCGCTGGCATGTACCAGAGCCCAGGCCACCGCGGCTAGCGGCACCAGCAGCCACCATTGATGAATTCCGCGCTGGGCCGCAAGCCCGAACAAGCCGATCGGGATCAGCGCCAGTGCGAGGGGTCCCAGGGACAAATGATCGGTATAGAAAATCGCGATGACGGTGATGGCGAGGAGATCGTCGACCACCGCGAGCGTCAGCAGAAAGGTGCGCAGCGCGGTAGGCAGGTGCGTCGACAACACCGCCAGCACCGCGAGCGCGAACGCGATATCGGTAGCGATCGGAACCGCCCAGCCGTCGAGGTTTTCGGGATGTCCGGTCTTCAGGTTGATCACAATGAAGATCGCCGCCGGCGCGACCATTCCGCCGATGGCCGCCGCGATCGGCAAGGCCGCCCGCCGCGGGTCGCGCAGATCGCCGGCGACGAACTCGCGCTTGAGTTCCAATCCGACGACGAAGAAAAATATCGCCAATAGGCCGTCGGCCGCCCACGCTGAAACCGATAGCCGCAGATGCAGCGATTCCGGGCCAATCGCCAACTCCGACACCGTGCGGTAGGCCGCCGACCACGGCGAATTCGCCCACACCAGCGCGGCACCGGCGGCACCCAGCAGCAGCATGCCGCCGACGGTTTCCTTGCGAAGGATTTCGGAAAAGCGTTGCGTCTCCGACCACGACCCACGTGTCAGCAATCGAAGAGGAGTGGGCATTGCCGGAAGTCTAGTGATCGCTGGAAAACGAATCCGGTTGCCCAGCGCGACCCTTTGCGGCATGTTTACACGTGGAGCGCCGGGAAGTCTGGTCGGCAGTCGCACCACCGGTGACGACTCACACGACGGCCCCGAGGCGTATCAGATGGCGCAGACCGGATGGATTTGTACGCACATTGGCTGTCGCGTCGTAGCGTTGAAGTGTGCGAGCCGAAAAGATCGCCGAGGAATTTCCCGCCGTCGCGCTGGACAGCAATGCGCTCGACGCGGTGCGGTTGTTGGCCACGCGTCGACTGCCCGGACTCGTCGTGACGGACGCCGCTGGGACGCCGGTGACGATTTTGCCGGCCTCACAAGTCGTTCGCCTGCTCGTGCCGCCATACGTTCAGGACGATCCATCGCTCGCCGGCGTGCTGAGCGAGTCGATGGCCGACCGGATCGCCGACAAGCTGGGCGACAAGACCGTCGAGGCGGTACTGCCCAAGCCGCGTCCCGACATGGCGACGGTGAAGTCGGACGACACCATCGTCGAAGTGGCGGCCATCATGGCGCGCAATCGTTCACCGCTGGTGGTCGTGATGAGCGGCGACGGACTTGTCGGCGTCATCACGGCGTCGCGGTTGCTCGAGGTGGCTGTCGCCAAACACTGAGCGCCGATAGCCGGGGGGTGATCGGGTGGCGATCGTCGCACTAGCCGTTTTCATCGTCGCCTACACCCTCATCGCGACCGAGCGCATCCACAAGGTCAAGGTCGCACTCGGCGGCGCGGCGATCGTACTCGCGTTGGGCATCGTCGGCTCCCACGACGTGTTCTATTCACGCGAGACCGGAATCGACTGGGACGTCATCTTTCTGCTTCTGGGCACGATGGTCATCGTCGGCGTGCTGCGCCAGACGGGCGGCTTCGAGTACGCGGCGATCTGGGCGGCCAAGCGGGCCCGCGGCTCGCCGGTGCGGGTCATGATCCTTCTGGTCCTCATCACCGCCACGGCGTCGGCGATGTTGCCCAATGTGACGATCGTGCTGCTGATGGCGCCGGTGACACTGCTGGTGTGCGATCGCCTCGACATCAACCCGATCCCGTTCCTCATCGCGGAGGTGCTTGCCTCCAACATCGGAGGAGTGTCGACGCTGATCGGCGATCCCCCGAACATCATCATCGGCAGCCGGGCGAATCTGTCGTTCAACGACTTTCTGATAAACCTTGCGCCCGTCGCGATAATCGCCATGGTCGCCTTCGTGGCGACACTGCCGCTGCTGTTCCGGGGCACGTTCGGCGTACACGCCGATCGCGTTGCCGAGGTGATGTCCCTCAACGAACGCGAAGCGATCCATGACGTACGGCTATTGGCCAAGTCCGGCGTCGTGCTGGCCGGTGTGCTGGCAGCGCTGGTCGCGAGTTCGACACTGCACATCGAGCCATCCATCGTCGCGCTCATCGGTGCAGGCGTGTTGGTGACGATCTCGGGTGTCGAAAGCGTGCACTACCTGGCCAGCGTCGAATGGGAGACGTTGCTCTTCTTCGCGGGCCTGTTCATATTGGTCGGGTCGCTGGTGAAGACAGGAGTGATCGCGGACCTGGCACGGCTGGCCGGCGACGTCACCGGCGGAGATCCGCTATTGGCGACCATGTTGATACTCGTTGTCTCAGCGGTGCTTTCGGGCCTGATCGACAACATCCCGTATGTCGCCACGATGACCCCGGTGGTGGCCGACCTCGCCACGACCATCCCCGATCCGGGCCACGTGCAGGCGATGTGGTGGGCATTGGCAATCGGAGCCGGCTTCGGCGGCAACATGACTGCTGTCGGCGCGAGCGCCAACGTGGTGATGGTCGGCATCGCCGGACGCGAGGGATATCCGATCGGGTTCTGGCAGTTCACTCGCAAAGGGGCGATAGTGACGGCGTTGACCGTCGCGGTTTCCGCCCCCTATCTGTGGTTGCGGTACTTCGTTTTCGGCTGAAGGGAGCGGCGTTGTCGGTGATGCTGGCGATCCTCTTGATCGCCTTCTGCGTTCAGGGACTGGTGAAGTTCGCGGTCGGGTTCCTCGTGCCATACCCCACTCGAATACGGCGCATCGCGTCGTACTACCAACGTGACGGCCGCATCATCAGCATCTACGACAGCGTCACGCTGGTCATCATCGTCGTCCTCGTCACCCTTCTTTTCCTGAAGGGCATCCAGGAACTCAGCTTCGTTACCGGCCTCGTGGTGGGGATGCTTGTCATCCAGATCTTCTTCCATCGCTTCAGCGAACCGTTGCCCGGGGACAAAGCTCCTGAAACATCGGCTCCGCCAAGGCAAATCATGTCCTATGCGATCCAAGCCGATCCAAGGCTGGCGTGGCGTGAGATCGTCGTGATGACGGTGCTGTTCGGCTGGTCACTCTATGCGCTCATCGCGCACCTCGTTGGCTAGGTGTTCTTGGCGACGATCGCCGTCCCACACTAGCGCCGAGACTGCGGTTATTGTGTTGGCTACTCGCACTTTTCGGCAAAAACTGCAGCTTCGAGGCCGATGCGGCAAGCGCCGCGAGACTGATGACTCACGACACTAGGTGTTCTTGGCGACGAAGCGGCGAAACAGCGGCCATGCGATGGCAGCGTTGTAGACGACTCCGCCCAGGAGATACGGCCACCAAGTGCCATGCTCGCTGGCCACCCAAAACCCCTTGGCCGCCCAATACGGCGGCAGCACGCCGAAGGCCAAGTTCCAGCCCGAGGCGATGAACCACGGCAGACGAGGCAGACCGGCGATGAGCATGCCGATCGAGGCGGTCGACATCTCCGATCCGCAGCAGGTCGCCGAAGAACTGGCGCTGGTGCTCTCCACACATGGCATGCAGCGCATGACGGCGCGCGTGCTGGCCACACTGCTGTTCACTGAGCAGCCCACCATGACGGCGGGTGAACTCGGCGAGCGCCTGAAGGCCAGTTCGGGTGCGATCTCGGGCGCCGTCAAGATGCTCACATCCGCCGGCCTGGTTGAGCGGGTGCCGGCGCCTGCCAGCCGCCGCGACCATTACCGGCTAAGGGATAACGCCTGGGCAATCCAATACACGAGCCAGAACGAGGTGACATTGGCGGTGATCAAGGCCGCCGAAGCCGGAATCGCCGCCACCGAGGACGGCAGCCTGGCCCGCAAGCGTCTCACCCAGATGCGCGACTTTTACAACTTCTTGTTCGAGGAGATTCCGGCGCTGCTTGACCGTTGGTATCAGCGATCGGGGTCAACCGAGAGGTAGACCACCGTCGCTCGATCCTGTCGGATAGCTTGAATCGTCATGATCATCGAACGGCAGAGCGTTGTCGATGCGCCGGCCGAGCGGGTCTGGGCCCGGGTGGTCACACCTGAGGGCATCAACGACGAACTGCGGCCGTGGATGACCATGTCGATGCCTCGCGGGGCCGAATCGCTGACCGTCGACAACGTGCCGATCGGGGAGCCCATCGGCCGGTGCTGGATGCGGTTGTTCGGCGTCATACCGTTCGACTACGACAGGCTCATGATCGCCGAGCTGGAGCCGGGACGCGGTTTCGACGAACAATCGACCATGCTGAGCATGCGGCGGTGGCGGCACGAACGCGATGTGGCCCCCGACGGCGACTCCAAAGCCATTGTGCGCGACCGCATCACATTTCAGCTGCGCGCACCACTACGTCCGGCCACACCGATCGTCGCAGCGGGATTGCGTGCGCTATTCGGCCACCGGCACCGGCGACTGCAGGGGCATTTCGGCGCTGGCTAGCCAGACGAGCAAATCGATATAGGCGCGCACCGGTTGGCTTACGTGCACAATCGAAGCCATGGCTGACATCGGCGTTTCGGCTCCCAAGCCACCGCTGGACGGGATCTCCAAGGCCATCATCGACGCATTGCAGCGAGACGGGCGCCGGTCTTACTCCGCTATCGCCGAGGCAGTCGGCATCTCGGAGGGAGCGGTGCGGCAGCGGGTGCAAAGGCTGATGAGTACCGGGGTGATGCAGATCGTGGCCGTCACCGACCCGACTGAACTCGGTTTCGGCCGCGAAGCGATGATCGGAATCTGCTGCTCGGGCAACAGCATCCGGGTCGCCGAACGGCTCACGCAAATCGAAGCGATCGACTATGT
>JAJKIB010000060.1 GCA_021154745.1 Mycobacterium sp. | reverse complement strand
TGTGTTGGAGGCGATGCCGTCCTCACGCAATTCCTCGGCCATCGCCAACGCGCACAACGACATTCCGTACTTCGCCATCATGTACGCGGTGGGCTTGAGCCATTCGGGCTCCAACCGGACCGGCGGCGACAGCGTCAGGATGTGCGGGTTGCCGCGGCCGATCATGTGCGGAATGCAGGCCTGCGAGACGGTGTAGGTGCCGCGCACCTGGATGCCGTTCATCAGGTCGAAGCGCTTGAGCGGAACCTCTTTGATCGAACCGAGGTTGATCGCCGAGGCGTTGTTGACGCATATGTCGATGCCGCCGAACTGTTCGACGGTCTGTGCCACCGCCGCGGCGACCGATCCCTCATCGCGGATGTCGCCGACAATCGGCAGCGCCTGTCCGCCGGCCTCCTCGAGCTCCTTGGCCGCGGTGTACACCGTGCCGGGAAGCTTGGGATGCGGCTCGGCCGTCTTGGCGATCAGCGCGATGTTGGCGCCGTCGGCGGCGGCGCGCTTCGCGATCGCCAGCCCGATGCCACGGCTGGCGCCGGAGATGAACATGGTCTTCCCGGAAAGCGACATGGGCTCACCCTAGAGGTTGGCCCAAATCGTCGAGGTGTCACGCTTGCGTGCCCTGGACCGTGACGGTAACGCACGTTCGCCGGAAATCAGGACCCGCGGATGTCGGCTGTGACTGCGTTGGTCAGCCCGATCAGGTCCTGCGGGTGCAGCGCGACGTCCCACCCACGCTTGCCTGCACTGCACAACACACGATCCCAGTGCAGCGCCGACGAGTCGACCACGGTCGACAACCGCTTGCGCTGACCGAACGGCGAAATTCCGCCGATGACGTAGCCAGTGGAGCGTTCCGCCGCGGCCCGGTCGGCCATCGTCGCCTTCGGCACGCCCAGCGCCGCTGCGGCGGCCTTCAGCGACAGCTTTGACGGCACGGGGATCACCGCGACGGCCAGACCCGTTGGCAGCGCGATGACGAGCGTCTTGAAAACCTGCTCCGGGTTGACGCCCTCCACCTGCGCAAGCTCCTCGAGGGCCTCGTCGCCGAACGATTCGTTGCGGGGGTCATGGCGGTACTGCAGCACCTCGTGGGGAACCTCCGCGGCCAGCAGGGCCGCGATTGCCGGGGTTGCCGCGCGCGCCACGGGCTCAGCGTAGTGCGGGAACAACCGCGCCTGTCCGTGCTGTTATTGGTGGCAGTTCGGCCGCAAACGGGTCATGTCGGTTGCAGCCTCTAGGATCGAAGGAAGGGGTCTTTGGTGCCTGCCATTTGCCTGGAACGTCCGGTCGACATACCCGGCCTGTTTGGTGGCGCCGCTACAGAAGGGACGGTGTTCCCCACGATGACCGACAACGACGGGTCGGCGCCCGATACGGCGCCGCAGACGTCGGGGCCTGACAGGGCCAACGAGAGCGACGCCGACCTGACCGCGCGGTTCGAGCGCGATGCGATTCCGCTGCTCGACCAGCTCTACGGTGGTGCGCTGCGCATGACGCGCAATCCGGCCGACGCCGAGGACTTGCTGCAGGAAACAATGGTGAAGGCCTACGCCGGATTCCGCTCCTTCCGCGAGGGAACCAATCTGAAGGCGTGGCTGTACCGGATCCTGACCAATACCTACATCAACAGCTACCGCAAAAAGCAGCGGCAGCCCTCCGAGTATCCGACCGAGGAGATCACCGACTGGCAGCTGGCTGCCAACGCGGAGCACACCTCGACGGGTCTGCGCTCGGCCGAGGTCGAGGCGCTGGAGTCGCTGCCGGACAGCGAGATCAAGGAAGCACTGCAGGCACTGCCAGAGGAATTCCGGATGGCGGTGTACTACGCCGATGTCGAGGGCTTCCCGTACAAGGAGATCGCCGAAATCATGGACACGCCGATTGGGACCGTGATGTCCCGGTTGCACCGGGGCAGGCGCCAGCTCCGCACTCTGCTGGCCGATGTGGCGAGGGACCGCGGCTTCATTCGTGGGCAACAGCTCGACACGCCGGAGGAGGTGTCCTCATGAGCAGCGACGAGCGATGGTCGCCGCCGGTCGGCCCGGTAGACCCTGAGCATCCAGACTGTGCGGCGGTGATCGCCGAGGTATGGACGCTGTTGGACGGCGAATGCACGCCGGAGACCCGCGACAAGCTCAAGCACCACCTCGAAGAGTGCCCGGCCTGCCTACGCCACTATGGCGTCGAGGAACGGGTCAAGACTTTGATTCATAAGAAGTGCAGCGGTGAGAAGGCTCCCGAGGGGCTGCGCGAGCGGCTACGGATCGAGATCAGCCGTACCACCATCATCCGCGGACGCTAACGCACCGACTTCGAGCCGGCGTTGGGCCGCTTGCCATGGTTGGCCTTCGAGTGCTTGCGGTCGCGCTTCTTCCGGCCACGCTTGGCCATGGTGTTCCTCCGTTTGGTTGTGCTTGCATCCATCTTCTCATGGCCCGGCCGCAGCACCCGCCACCCGGCATTGTGGTTCGATAGAGCCGCAATGCAGCAGCCGAAAGGGGTGAAGATGGCCGAGGATGTTCGCGCCGAGATCGTAGCCAGTGTGCTGGAGGTCGTGGTTCACGAGGGCGATCAGATCGGCGAGGGCGACACCCTGGTGCTGCTGGAGTCGATGAAGATGGAAATTCCGGTGCTGGCCGAGGTGGCCGGCACCGTCAGCAAGGTGAGCGTGTCCGTTGGCGATGTCATCCAGGCCGGCGACCTCATCGCGGTGATCAGCTGACACCCGTCACGCCGGAGTAAGCCCCGATGTCCACTCTCGGTGACCTGCTCGCCGAGCACACGGTCTTACCCGGTAACGCCGTCGACCACCTGCACGCGGTGGTGGGCGAGTGGCAGCTATTGGCGGACCTGTCGTTTGCCGACTACCTGATGTGGGTTCGCCGCGACGACGGCGTGCTGGTATGCGTCGCGCAGGTCCGGCCCAACACCGCGCCGACGGTGTTGCTGGCCGATGCCGTCGGGTCACTCGCCGACGCCAGCCAGATGCAGTTGGTGACCTCCGCATTCCAGTCCGGCACGATAGGCCGCGAAAGCGATGGGGGACAAGAGGATTCGTCCGGTCTCAAGGTGGAAGCCGTGCCGGTGCGCTACCGCAACGATGTGGTGGCGGTGCTGACACATCAGACTGCGTTGGCAGCGCGCAAGGCCAGCCCGCTGGAGAGTGCCTACCTCGACTGCGCCGGTGACCTGCTGCTGATGCTGTCCGAAGGTACCTTCCCCAATGTCGGTGACTTGGCGATGTCACGGTCCAGCCCGCGCGTCGGCGATGGGTTCATCAGGCTCGACGAGTCGGGCAATGTCGTGTTCGCCAGCCCCAACGCGATCTCGGCATATCACCGGATGGGGCTGACCTCCGAGTTGGAGGGCCACAATCTGGTCAGCGTGACGCGCCCGCTGATTGGTGACCCGTTCGAGGCACAGGAACTGGCCAACCATGTCCGCGACTCACTGGCGGGCGGGTCCAGCATGCGCATGGAGGTCGACGCCGGGGGAGCAGCCGTGCTGCTGCGCACACTGCCGTTGGTGGTGCACGGCAAGGCCGTCGGCGCGGCAGTGCTGATTCGGGACGTCACCGAGGTCAAGCGCCGCGACAGGGCACTGCTGTCCAAGGACGCAACCATCCGCGAGATTCACCATCGGGTGAAGAACAACCTGCAGACCGTCGCCGCGCTGCTGCGCCTGCAGGCGCGCCGAACCAACAACGCCGAGGGCCGCGAGGCATTGATCGAATCCGTGCGGCGGGTGTCGTCGATCGCGCTGGTGCACGACGCGCTGTCGATGTCGGTGGACGAGGAGGTCAACCTCGACGAGGTGATCGACCGGATTCTGCCGATCATGAATGACGTTGCCACAGTGGACACCCCGATCCGCATCAATCGGGTCGGCGATCTCGGCGTGCTGGACGCCGACCGTGCCACCGCATTGATCATGGTGATCACCGAGTTGGTTCAGAACGCCATCGAGCACGCCTTCGATACGACCAAGGCGCAGGGCTGCGTGACGATCCGCGCGGACCGCTCAGCGCGGTGGCTCGACGTCGTTGTACACGACGACGGCAGGGGCCTGCCCGACGGCTTCAGTCTTGAGAAGTCGGACCGGTTGGGCCTGCAGATCGTGCGCACGCTGGTGTCGGCGGAGCTGGACGGTTCTCTCGGCATGCACGACGTGCAGACCGGCGGGACGGACGTGGTGCTGCGGGTGCCGATCGGCCGCAAGGCGCGCCTCGCCCAGTAATCGCACAGTGCGGTCAGGCGAAGGTGATCGATTTCGCAAATGGACTAGGTGTGACGTATTTCTCGCAGAATTGCATTTGCAATGGCTACGGCCCCGGCAAATTTGCCGGGGCCGTAGCCAATCTCGAAACGCTGGGTTGCGGTCAGACCCCGCTGCGGGCCTTGGTGCGAGCGTTGCGCCGCTTCAGCGCGCGACGCTCGTCTTCGCTCATTCCGCCCCACACGCCTGCGTCCTGGCCCGAATCCAAAGCCCAGGTGAGGCACTCAGTGGTCACCGGGCAGCGGTTGCAGACGAGCTTCGCGTCAGCGATCTGGGCGAGCGCCGGCCCGCTGTTCCCCACCGGGAAGAACAGCTCCGGATCCTCGTCGCGACAGACCGCCTTGTGGCGCCAATCCATAGGTTCTATCTCCTTACTATGTGCGCAGCAGGGCGCACGAGCTTTTTCTTCGGCTGTTAACGCGTGCACACAAAATGTTTCTGCACTGTTGCATCCGATGCTTTCACAGGCTGAACAGATGTCAATACTCGCGAGTTAACAAGTGGGTAATCTCACTAACGAGGGTCGTTCGCAGAACCCTTACTCGTTTGTACTACACTAAACCCGTCTGCGCCCTAAATCGACCGAGTCAATCGCATTACCGCAGGTCAGAGGGTGCTTTTGCGGGCGGTGCAAGCACTCCCAGGGCGTCAGGAACCGCGGTGAACGTCATCTCACGCCGCGGAGCCAGGGATTCACCGTCGATCTGACACACCACCGGCGTGTCGCGCGTAACCCGCACCCACGGCAGGTCGTCCTG
>JAJKIB010000059.1 GCA_021154745.1 Mycobacterium sp. | reverse complement strand
CAAATTCCCGAAAAGATGCAGGCTGTGGTTTGTCACGGGCCGCACGACTATCGACTCGAGGAGGTCGCGGTTCCGGAGCGAAAGCCCGGCGAAGCCCTGATCCGGGTGGAGGCGGTCGGAATCTGCGCCAGTGATTTGAAGTGTTACCACGGCGCAGCGAAGTTCTGGGGCGACGAGAACCGCCCGGCCTGGGCCGAGACGATGGTGATCCCCGGGCACGAATTCGCCGGGCGCGTCGTCGAACTCGATGACGAGGCCGCAGAGCGGTGGAACATCGCCGTGGGCGATCGCGTCGTGTCCGAGCAGATCGTGCCGTGCTGGGAATGCCGCTACTGCAAGCGCGGGCAGTACCACATGTGCAAGCCCCACGATCTGTACGGCTTCAAACGCCGCACACCGGGTGCGATGGCGAGCTACATGGTGTACCCGGTGGAAGCCTTGGTGTACAAGATTTCTAGCGACATGCCCGCCCATCACGCGGCATTCACTGAGCCGCTGTCATGCTCGCTGCACGCGGTCGAGCGGGGCCAGATCACCTTCGAGGACACCGTCGTCGTCGCCGGCTGCGGCCCGATCGGGCTTGGAATGGTTGCGGGCGCTCGCGCGAAGAACCCCGCGCACGTGATTGCCCTCGATATGGCCCCCGACAAACTGGAGCTGGCCGCCGCCTGCGGCGCGGACATCACCATCAACATCGCCGAGGAAGACGCCGCGTCGATCATCAGTGATCTGACCGACGGCTACGGCGCCGACGTGTACCTCGAAGGCACCGGCCATCCGTCGGCGGTTCCCCAGGGCCTCAACCTGTTACGCAAACTCGGCCGCTATGTCGAGTACGGCGTCTTCGGCAGCGACGTCTCCGTCGACTGGAGCATCATCAGCGACGACAAGGAACTCGACGTGCTCGGCGCCCACCTGGGCCCGTACTGCTGGCCGCCGGCCATCAAGATGCTCGAGTCCGGGGTGCTGCCGATGGACCGGATCTGCAGCCACCAGCTGCCGTTGACCGAGTTCCAGAAGGGCCTCGACCTGGTCGCCAGCGGCAAAGAGTCGGTGAAGGTGTCGTTGATCCCGGCCTGACGTCCGGCCCGAGCGAAAGCTGAATGACATGAGTGCAGAGCGGTTCTCCGGCCGGCAGATGTCGCGACGGAACATGTTGATGGCGTTGAGTCTTGGCGGCGTCGCCGCGGCCACCGTGCCAGTCCTGGGCGCATGCGGTGTGGGCGGTCGGACGAACGCCCCGAATGGAGCGGATGACGTCAGCGGCGGGTTCGACTGGAAGAAGGCATCCGGCACCACAATCAACATCCTGCAGACGCCGCACCCGTACCAGAAGTCCTATCAGCCGTTGTTCAAGGAATTCACCGAGCTCACCGGAATCAACGTCAACGCCGACCTGGTGCCCGAGGCCGACTACTTCACCAAGCTCAACACCGAGTTGGCGGGCGGCACCGGCAAGCACGACGCGTTCATGCTCGGCGCCTACTTCATCTGGCAGTACGGCCCCGCCGGCTGGATCGAAGATCTCCACCCGTGGCTGCAAAACTCGTCGGCCACTGGGCCGGACTACGACTTCGAGGACATCTTCGACGGATTGCGCACCTCCACCCGATGGGATTTCAAGACCGGCGACCCGCTGGGCACGGGTGGACAGTGGGCGATCCCGTGGGGCTTCGAGAACAACGTCGTCGCCTACAACAAGAAGTATTTCGACCAGCGCGGGATCAAGAAGCTGCCCGACAGGTTCGACGATTTCATCCAGCTGGCAGTCGATCTCACCGACCGCTCGGCGAACCGGTACGGCATCGCCACCCGCGGTTCGAAATCCTGGGCCACCATCCATCCCGGCTTCATGACTCAGTACACCCGGGAGGGCGCCGTCGACTACAGCTTCAACGGCTCGGAGTTGATCGCCGAGATGGACAGCGACAAGGCGATCGAATTCACCAAGAAGTGGATCGAGATGCAGCACAAGGCCGGCCCGACATCCTGGACGGCCTATGAATATCCCAATGCCACGGGCGATCTCGGTGACGGCAAGGCGATGATGGTGTACGACGCCGACAGCGCCACGTACCCGAAGAACAAACCTGGAGCGAGCGCAGAGGCCGGCAATCTCGCCTGGTACGCCGGACCCGCCGGCGCGGACGGCAACTACAAGACCAACCTGTGGACATGGAGTTGGGCGATGAACGCCAACTCCCGCAACAAGCTCGCATCGTGGTTGTTCATCCAGTGGGCGACCGGCAAGGACTCGCTGAACAAGGCCGTCGAAGCGGGAAGTTACGCGGACCCGGTCCGAAAGTCGGTGTTCGACACCACGTTCAAGCGCGTCGCGGCCAGCCAGCCTGGCTACCTGGAAGCATTCGAAACCGTGATCGGGTCGTCGAAGATCCAATTCACGCCACAGAAGAAGTTCTTCGACACCACCAAGGACTGGGCGGTCGCGCTGCAAGACATCTACGGCGGGGAGGACGCCGCGTCACGCCTGCGCAGCCTCGCCAAGACCAACACGTCCAAGATCAACCTCTAGGAGTCCGGTCCATGACTACGAAGACAACCAAGGCGCCGCCGGCCACCCCGGAGCGACGCGCGCGCACCACACATCAGCAGCATCCCGAGATCCCAAGCTGGCGGCGCAAGCTGCGGCCCTACCTGCTGTCGCTTCCGGCGCTGATCGTCGTCATCGGCATCCTGTACCCGTTCGTGCTGGGCGCCTACTACGCGTTCCTGAACTACGCGGCAGTCAACCCCGACCCACACTTCATCTGGTTCAAGAACTTCCAATCGGTGCTGGGTGATCAGATCTTCTGGCAGAGCGTCAAGGTCACGGTGATCTTCGCCGTGGTGGCCACGGTCGTGGAGACGGTGCTCGGGGTCGGACTGGCGTTGCTGCTCAACCGCTCCAGCATCATCGGCAAACTCTTCGAGAAGGTGCTGATTGTGCCGTTGATGATCGCGCCGGTGATCGCTGGCGTCATCTGGAAGCTGATGTTCAACCCGCAGTTCGGGATTCTCAACCACGTCCTCGGGTTGGGCAGCACGTTCGACTGGTTGTCCGGCACCACGGCGCTCTGGTCGGTGATCCTCGTCGACACCTGGATCTTCACGCCGTTCGTGGCGATCCTGGTGCTCGCCGGGATCCGGTCGCTGCCGAGGGAACCGTTCGAGGCGTCCGAAGTGGACGGCGCGAACTGGTTCTACATGTTCCGCAAACTCATGCTGCCGATGCTGTGGCCCTACATCCTGGTGGCGGTCATCTTCCGGTTCATGGACAACCTGAAGGTGTTCGACCACATCTACGTCCTCACCGCCGGCGGCCCGGGTGTGGCCACCCGCTCGTTGCAGATCGGCGCGTTCGAGGACTCGATCATCAACCTCGACTACTCCCGCGGCAGCACCTACATGCTGCTGCTCTGGATCATCGTGTTCATCACCGCGCGCTACCTGGTGAGCGTGCTCGGAAAGGCGCAGCGCCGAGCTGCCGGAGCGGAGGCCTGATCATGGCGAAAGCAGCTGCCCGCGAACTACTCCCGGGTCAGAAGCGGTTCGGCGCCGGCCCGCTGGCCGCCGACATCACGCTGATCGCGTGGTTCGTGTTCTCCCTGTTCCCGATCATCTGGATGATCCTGCTGGCGCTGAAGAACGATGCGCAGCAGACCACGACCTACTTCCAGTTCAGCCCCTCGTGGTCGAACTTCGCGACGGTGCTCTCCGACAAGGGTAAGGATCTGACCAGTGTCGACTTCAAGACGTCGCTGCTGACCAGTCTGATCAACTGTGGTGGCGCGGTGATCGTCTCGCTGGTGGTCGGCATCCCCGCGGCGTATGCGGCGGGCCGATGGAAGTACCGGGGCAGTGACGACCTGATGTTCCAGATGCTGTCGTTCCGGTTCGCGCCGGAGCTGATGGTGATCGTGCCACTCTTCGTGATCTACAACCAGATCGGGTTGTTCGACACCAAGGTCGGCATGATCTGGGTGCTGCAGTTGGTCACGATGCCGTTGGTGGTGTGGATCCTGCGCTCGTACTTCCAAGATCTCCCAGAGGATCTGGAGCAGGCGGCCCTGCTGGACGGCTACACCCGCAAGCGGGCCTTCCTGATGGTGGCGCTGCCGATGGTCCGTCCCGGCATTGCCGCGGCAGCGCTGCTGGCGTTCATCTTCGCGTGGAACAACTATGTGTTCCCCCTGATCCTCGCCGACACAAACGCCGGCACGGTCACAGTCGCGATCACCAAGTTCCTCGGCGGTGGCGGGCAGGCGTACTACAACCTGACCGCCGCGGCCGCGATCATTGCAGCTCTGCCACCGCTCATCCTGGCGCTGACGATTCAGCGATACCTCGTGCGGGGCCTGTCATTTGGGGCGGTGAAAGCCTGATGGCTACCTTGTCTATAGCGAACCTGCGAAAGACATACGGAAAGACCGTCGCCGTCAACGACCTGTCGATCGACATCAGGGACGGCGAGTTCTTCGTCATCCTCGGTCCCAGCGGCGCCGGCAAGACCACGACGCTGAAATCGATCGCCGGGCTCGTGGAGATCGACCGGGGGTCAGTGCACATCGAGGGGGTCGACCTGACCCGGGTCGAGCCGTACCAACGCAACGTGGCGATGGCGTTCGAAAGCTACGCGCTGTACCCGCAGAAGACGGTGAGCGAGAACCTGGCGTCGCCGCTGAAGTCGGGCCGTACGGGCAAGTACACCGAGCAGGACCGGACGACGCGCATCGATCAGGTGACCACGACGCTCGGCATCAACCAATTGCTCAAGCGTTTTCCGCGTGAGCTGTCCAACGGCCAGCGCCAGCGCGTCGCGCTGGGCCGGGTGCTGGTCCGACCGGCGGACGTCTATCTGCTCGACGAACCACTGTCCCACCTGGACGCCAAGCTGCGCGCCGCGATGAGGGCCGAGCTCAAACAGCTTGGCGCCATGTCGAACACCACCACGGTCTACGTCACCCACGACTATCAGGAGGCACTGGCTCTCGGCGATCGGATCGCGGTCCTGCGGGAAGGCTTGTTGGTGCAGATCGGGACACCGGAACAGATTTGGCGCCAGCCGGCCGACACGTTTGTGGCGCGGGCGTTGGGCCAGCCGGAGATCAACCTTCTCGAGGGCGTTGTCGATGATGGGCGGATACGGCTGGGGAACGGCTCCTTCGACGTGCCGGTGCCCACCGACGCGAACGTTCAGCGCGGCGATCGGGTGCAGGTGGGTCTGCGGCCGTGCGATCTGCACGTCGATGACTCAGCGGCGGACGATGACATTCATGGGCGGGTGAAGTTGGCCGAAAGGTTGGGCCGCAACGTCGAATTGACGGTGGACGTGGGCGGTGCGGAATTGATCGTGCTGGCTTCCGGACGGGAAGGCCACGACGAGGGCATGGAGGTCAACCTCAACGTCGCCGCCTCGGATGTCCATGTGTTCGCTCCCGGCGACGGGTACCAACCACGGCTGACGACCGCGAACCGTGATTCAACATTGGAGGCGGCACAGTGAGTGTAGTTACGGATCAATCGCGTCCGGGCGCAGCCGACGGCGCGGCGGGGACTGCCCAAAGCCTGACCCTCACGGACCTGGTCAAGACCTACGCGTCGCGCGGCCGGGAAAGTGTCACGGCCGTCAAGGGCATCAACCTGGCGATCGAGCCGGGGGAACTTGTGGCGTTGCTGGGCCCCTCGGGCTGCGGCAAGACAACCACGCTGCGGATGATCGCCGGGCTGGAAACGGTGACAGGCGGTTCCATTCGCATCGGTGACCGCGAGGTCTCGCAGCTGCCGGCGTCCAAACGGGGCATCGGCGTCGGGTTCGAGAGCTACGCGTTGTATCCGCCGCTATCGGTGCGACAGAACCTGCTCTACGGCCTCAAGGCGCGCAAGGTGAAAGGCGCCGAGCAGATGGTCGATTCGATCAGCAGCAGGCTCGAGATGGACAACATGCTGAACCTTCGACCTGCCGGGCTGTCCAGTGGTCAGAAGCAACGGGTGGCACTGGCTCGCGCGTTGGTGCGCAACCCCCCGGTGCTGCTTCTCGACGAGCCGCTGAGCCACCTCGACGCATCGGCCAGGCAGAGGGTGCGGCGCGAGTTGAAGGTGCTGCAGCGCGAATTCGGCTATACGACCATTGTGGTCACGCACGACCAGGTCGAGGCGTTGTCGCTGGCCGATCGCCTCGCGGTGATGGATGCGGGTGTAGTGCAGCAATTCGGCACGCCGGACGAGGTTTTCGACGATCCGGCGAACCTGTTCGTCGCGACGTTCGTCGGCGAACCGCAGATCAACGTGGTGCCGGGGATTGCCAGAGTGCAGGACGGCCGTGTCCGTGTCGAGATCGGCTCGGGCACTGGATACCTGGACGCCGTAGTGTCCGATGTGGCCGACGGCGCGAAGGTCACCGTGGGCATCCGTCCGCAGGACGCCACGATGTCGGCCGGCCAGGGCGGGAGTGGTATCACCGCGACAGTGGCCTACTTCGAGCATCTGCTCGAATTCGGGCTTGCGACAAGCACCGTCGCGGGCCGTGAAGAGGGCATCGTCGTGCAGACACCGGCGCAGGACAGCTACGAGCCCGAGCAGGCGGTGACGATCAGCGCGCCACCCGAGCGGGTCTACCTGTTCGACCCTGACACCGGGGAGCGGCTGCGATGACCAAGCTGTTCAACGATCCGGCGCGGTTCACCGAGGACATGTTGGCCGGCTTCCTGGACGCGAACGCCCGGTATGTGGCTGGCGTGCCTGGTGGTGTGGTGCGGGCCCACAAGACCGCGCCGGGCAAGGTGGCGGTGGTAGTGGGCGGTGGATCCGGTCACTATCCGGCGTTCTGTGGGGTGGTCGGCCCGGGGTTCGCCGATGGTGCGGTGGTCGGCAACATCTTCACGTCGCCGTCCGCGGACGAGGCCGCCTCTGTTGCGCGGGCCGCGCACGGGGACGCCGGGGTGCTGCTGACCACCGGCAATTACGCGGGCGACGTGATGAACTTCAACCTTGCCGTCACTCAATTGCGCAGTGAAGGCATCGATGCGCACTACTTCGCAGTCACAGACGACATCGCCAGCGCGCCGAAAGGTGAAGAATCGAAAAGGCGTGGCATCGCAGGTGATTTCACGATCTTCAAGTGCGCGAGCGCGGCGGCCGAGGACGGCCTGGACTTGCAGGGGGTGATCCGGGTGGCGGAGGCGGCGAACGCGGCGACGCGGACGTTCGGGGTCGCCTTCGACGGTTGCACGCTGCCCGGCGCAGATGAGCCGCTGTTCACCGTGCCGGAGGGCAAGATGGGTATCGGGCTGGGCATCCACGGCGAGCCCGGTGTGGCCGACGAGGACATGCCTACAGCGGCCGAGCTTGCCCAGACGCTTGTCGACGGGTTGGTCGACGAGAAGCCTTCGGCGGGATCTCAGCGAATTGCGGTGATTCTCAACGGACTTGGCCGCACAAAGTATGAAGAGCTGTTCGTGGTGTGGGGCACGGTGGCGCGCCTCTTGCGGGATCGCGGGTACGAGATTGTGGAGCCCGAAGTCGGAGAGCTCGTCACCAGTCTCGACATGGCCGGGTGTTCGTTGACGATCATGTGGCTCGACGACGAACTCGAAAAGTACTGGACCGCACCGGCGGACACGCCGGCGTACCGCAAGGGAGCGACGTCCGCTGCGCAACCGGCGGGTGAGGTGCGGACCGATGCGGCCGCGGAGGCCGCGGTGGCTGCCGTACCGCTCTCCGAGCTGTCGGATGAGGACGGGCGGGGGAGCGCGCAGGTGGTGGCGCGGGCCCTCGACGCGATGGCGGCGATGCTCGCGGATGCGGAGGAGGAGTTGGGTCGCATCGACGCGATCGCAGGCGACGGCGACCACGGACGCGGCATGGTCAAGGGCTCGTCCGCGGCACGTGAGGCTGCGGCGCGGGCGGTCGCTGACGGGGCCGGAGGCGGCTCGGTGCTGACCGCCGCCGGCAAGGAGTGGGCGGCGAAGGCGGGCGGCACGTCGGGTGTCCTGTGGGGGGCGATGCTTAGCGCGCTGGGCGCCCGGCTGGGTGATCGGGGCCGACCGGATTCGGCGGCGGTGGCGGCGGGCATGCGCGACGGATATGACGCGTTGGTGCAGTTGGGCGGTGCCGCCCCCGGAGACAAGACGATGCTCGACGCGCTGCTGCCGTTTGTCGAGGAACTGCAGCGACGAGTCGACGACGGGGAGCGGTGGCAGGACGCGTGGCGAGCGGCGGCGGAGGTGGCGACCGACGCCGCGCGGGCGACCGCCGACATGCGGCCGAAGGTCGGCCGGGCGCGTCCGCTGGCCGAACGCAGTGTGGGCACGCCCGACGCCGGCGCGACGTCGCTCGCGATGTGCGCACGCACGGTCGCGGACTGCTTCACGCTTACTGCAAAGGGAGATAGCTGATGCCGCAAGGGCTGCGGGTCGTCGTTGGTTCCGACGATGCCGGATACGAATACAAGGAAGCATTGAAAGGCGATCTGGGCGCGGATGATCGGGTCGTCGAAGTCACCGACGTAGGGGTCGGCACGGACGAGAACACGGCTTACCCGCACGTCGCCGTGGCGGCGGCTCGACTCGTCGCGGAGGGCAAGGCAGACCGGGCTCTGCTGGTGTGCGGAACGGGATTGGGCGTGGCGATAAGCGCCAACAAGGTGCCGGGAATCCGCGCGGTCACCGCGCATGACAGCTTCTCGGTGGAGCGCTCGGTGCTGTCAAACAACGCCCAGGTGTTGTGCTTCGGACAGCGAGTGATCGGTCTTGAACTGGCCCGCCGCCTCGCCCGCGAATGGTTGAGCTATGAGTTCGATCCCGAGAGTCCCTCGGCGAGCAAGGTGGAAGCGATCGATCAATACGAGCCTGCCGCGCCGCCGGCAGTACGCGGCTAGTCCAGGAAGCGGTCGACGCCTTCAGGTCGCAGCATTTGAGCCATCTTCGCCCGCCGATATCCGAGCAAGATGCCACTGGCGGTCCTGATCACCATGCCGGCAATGCAGCTGACCATCCTCGACGGCACGGTGATGAATGACCGGCCATGCGCGGTGAGGCGATTCCGGGCGACCACCTATGGGGCGATGATGCTGGTCGAAACCACCCAAGTTTGATTCCACGCGCTGGAGCGCTACATCGATGTGGCGACGTCGGTGCTGACACCGCCGTGTGAGCAGGTCGTCCACCACCGGCGTCCCTGGGATTCTGTATGGGCCCTGTTGCCCCAAACTCCTCCGAGCTCGCGCCGGCGGGGTGACGATGGTGAGTGGCCCGGCTAAACGGCAGACGACGCCGTCTTTTCCAAGGGGGGGTAGACGATGACCAATGTCGACTTGGGGTGTGCTGACTGGATCGGTTGCATCCCGCACGAGGATCTGCGCGGCGGTGACCGTCCGCTGCTGCCTGAAAAGGATCCGTTCTATCAACCGCCAACCGGTTATCAGCACGCGCGTCCGGGTGCGGTGCTGCGGTCGCGCGATGTGGAGCTGGCGTTTCTCGGGCTGATACCACAGCGATTCACCGCGACACAGTTGCTGTACCGCAGCACTGACTTGCATGGCAATCCCGAGGCAGCGGTGACCACCGTCGTCGTACCGGCGCAACGCGACCCCGAGATGGTCTGCCCCATCGTGTCGTATCAATGCGCGATCGACGCGGTGGCCTCGCGGTGTTTCCCGTCCTATGCGCTGCGACGCGGCGCCAAGGCGGTCGGCGCGCTCGCGCAGCTGGAACTCCTGCTGATCGCGGTCGTACTGGCCGAGGGCTGGGCAGTGTCGGTGCCCGACCACGAGGGCTGCCACGGTATGTGGGGAGCACCCCATGAGCCCGGGTACCGCATCCTCGACGGTGTGCGGGCAGCACTCGGCTGCACACGCCTGCCGCTTTCGCCGTCTGCGCCGGTGGCCGTATGGGGATATTCGGGCGGCGGCTTCGCCTCCGCGTGGGCCGCCGAAGCGAGTGCGTGCTACGCGCCCGAGCTCAACATCGTCGGCGCGGCACTGGGATCACCCGTCGCGGACCCCGGCAGCATCGGACGCCGGCTAAACGGCACATTCTGGGCCGGGCTTCCCGGCTTGGTGATCGCGGCCCTGGACCAGATCTACCCCGATGTCGAGCGACTGATCCAGCAGCACGCCACTGCGGAGGGCAAGGCACTGCTGGCCAAACTGCAGAGGATGACCACTGCGGCCGCAGTGGTGGGATTGAGGAACAAAGACATAAACAATTACATAGACCTGACCCTGGACGAGATGTGGGACCTCCCCGAGGTGAAGCACATCCTTGAGACTATGAAGCTGGGCACAGCCACACCAAGTCCTCCTGTGCTCATCCTGCAAGCCGTGCACGACAAGATCATTGACGTCGAAATCATCGACCAACTCGCCGAAAAGTACCGGGCTGGCGGGGCGGCAGTCACCTATCACCGTGACCGTTTCTGCGAGCACCTGCTGCTGCATGTGTTGTCCGCACCCATGACGCTGCGGTGGCTGCGGGACCGGTTCGCCGGCCGTCCGTCGAACGAGCATCTAGTGCGTACGACCTGGCCGACGTTGTTCAACCCGTCCACCTATTGGGGCCTCATCCGATTCGGCGCGATCACCGCGAAGGTCATCACCGGGCGAACCATCGGGCGGGCTCCGCTGTCCAAAACCGATGCGCCATAGCTGCTATGGGCGCTTCGGCCCCAACCGCTTCGCTTGATCTTCCCGTGTCGGCGGCGTAAGCCGTCGCGGTGATGCCGTGCGGGTGCGGGATCAGCCTCAATATGTGAATCTGAATTACGCTTTATACAACAAGTCTCGGCTAACGTCCCACCGTCTTGATGTGGTCGTTTGCGATCTCAATTGCCGAAATAAGCAGTCTCACAACCGACTCGGCCGTGCGAGGGCTCGTCGT